>CAYJHE010000037.1:0-15404 GCA_964369675.1 uncultured Desulfovibrionaceae bacterium
CCCACGCAATATTCGGGTTTCCAAAGGGGGCGGGCCCCTTTGGTCGCCGAAGGCAAAAAAAAATAAACACATGCTTGAAAAATATAAATATTCCTACTGCTGTGCGATAAAGGTGATTATTGCTTCTTGGTTCTTGCTATCCCTTGGTCTTGGAATGACATTTTTCACTAAGATAATGTCTTGTACAAAAGTATCGTAATCGTAATTATTTGAACTTTCGACTACATCAAGTCCTGTCAACTGCCCGTAGGCATTTGTTTTAATTCTGTAAGTCACCCTATACTTACCTTGCGCTATAGTATTTGGCAAATTCTGTAAATACGGTTTTACATTTTCAAGCACTTCTTGAGCAAAATTCAATGGCAAAGTTTCTTGCACATTTTTACTTTCAAAAGCAGGGAATTTTTCTTCAACTTCGCTCTTCATGCCTTGCTTATTTGCTTGCGTTTGCATGGCTGCTTCTTGCAAGGATATTTTTTGTGATGCTGTATTTGAAGAAAGAACTTGCCCTTGCAAACTCTTCTCATCTAATCTTTTTTGAACAATTCCACTACCGATATTTTGTTCAGGCGCGCTATTTTTCTTAGCTAGGCTCTCACTAGCTTGCACACTTTCACCCTCTTGAACAAGAGGCGGACTTTGTTGCCTATAAGGAGTATTTGGATTTGCGAGAACCTGCCTTGCATTCATTGCATTTCTTGTCATGTCTTCATAAACAAAATTGAGCGCGACTTCCACATTGGCAAGCCCCCTTGGCTCTTCAAACTTCCCTACTCTTGCAATGGTCACACATAATGCTTCATCTACATCTCTATTTTGAGAATGCTGAACTATTTCACATGAATAAGGTCTGCCGTCAGAGGCTATACGCACAAGCACAAGCGTGCTGCCTCTTGCTTCAATGGGCTGAACATACTGCGTTAAAACCTTTTCCAAAACTTGTGCTGAATAGCCTCCAAGCGTGTCAGCAGAAGCCTTCAGAGCGTAAGCTGATGGAGGCGAAAGCATGCAGACAAGAAAAAAGCCCAAAAGGGCTTTTATACAATAGTTTTCTATAGATTTAAACATCTTGATTCAAGAAATAGAGGGTCAACAATTTCAAGCAAGGCATTTTCTTTGAGAAGATAGTTTTGCACATAATCTGTCACACCATCTTCTAAACTTGCAAAAGTATGCGGATACTTTGCTTGCTCAAGCCATTGCATATCTGCTTCTGTATAGTACTGATATTTTTCAATAAGTTGCGCAGGCATGTCAATATATTCGATATTTACCTTCTTCTTCATTGCAGAGAATACTGCATTTGCTAAATCGTTCCAAGAACGTGCAACACCCTGCCCCACATTATAAATACCGTTCACATTTGGTGTTTCAAGAAGCCATGCTATAAGGCGAGTGACATCTTTGATATACACAAAATCGCGCATTTGCTGACCGTGCTTGTATTCAGGCTTGTAGGATTTGAAAAGACTAAGCTTGCCAGTTTGATTAATTTGAGAAACAGCCTTACACACAACTGATCGCATGCCTTCTTTATGGTATTCATTAGGCCCATACACATTAAAAAACTTGAGACTCACTAAATTATGCACTGCTTTTGTGCGTATAGACCAAAGGTCAAAAAGCTGTTTTGAATAGCCATACATATTTAATGGGCGAAGTTTTGAAATATCTTTATAATTGGCAGCAAAACCGTATTCACCATTGCCATAAGTTGCCGCAGATGAAGCGTTGACAAAGCGGATTTTACGCGCATGAGCAGCCAAGAAAAGGTCTCTTGTGTAGCGAAAATTATTTTCCATAAGATAGTCGGCGTCTGTCTCCATAGTGGAAGAGCAGGCACCTAAGTGCACAATAGCCTTCACATGTTTGGACAAGCCTTTTTCTCTTACATTCTTGATAAAAGCATCTTTATGAACATAGTCAGAGTATTTTAAAGGCACGAGATTCTTCCATTTTTCTGTTGTGGCAAAGTTATCCACAACCAAGATGTCTTCATAACCCTTTCTGTTTAATTCCCAAATGAGAGCCGAACCTATAAAACCAGCTCCACCTGTTACTATAATCATTTTAAACTCCTTTTTTCATAAAGATGCTTTATTTAAAATGCCATTCAAAATTCAACTTTTATAGAATTTTAAACCGATTCATAACCGCGCATAAATGCATGGTAGTTTAAATTCCATATTGCAGGTTTTGCATTGATTTCATAAAGCGCACGAAGCCAAAATTCTTTTGGAATTTCATTGAAAGTCGGCTGCTTAGCAAGTATACCAAGCATAACCACATTCGCACACTTACCGCTTGGATCGCCTAATTCTAGGGCTATTTCCAAAACAGGCACTTTAATCACATCAAATGCTTCTAAATCCTTTGCTATAGCTTCATCGCTTGGATAATTTTCCTGGGGAAAGCCAAATGGCAAGATTGCAGTATCTGCCATAAGCACCTTGCCCTTATTCTTGAGCATGGTCAAAAAGCCCGGTCTGAGAAGTTCGGATTTTTCCATTGCAATAAGACAGTCAGCTGATTGCGGAAGCAATTCTTGACTGTAAACATTACCGCATGCAAAGGTAGAAATAACAGGCCCGCCAAGTTGCGCCATACCGTGAGTTTCACCCTTTACTATATTCGCGCTCTCGCCATAACCTGCCAAGAAAGCAAGTCTTGCCAAAACCTTACCAAAGAAAAGATTACCTTGTCCGCCAACACCGCGTATAGCAAGCAAAAGACGTTCTGGCTTTTGAGCTAAGGCTGAAATTTGCGGAATAGGTGCTTCACTTAATTGTGAAACTTCCTTTTTCTCTTCAACATTTCTTTCAATAGAAATAGCATTTGCAGGACACATTTGCGAACAAGCTGGGGTATTAGACACGCATTTTGTGCACATATTATTGAAAGTAGGCACTTGCCCTACACCGCCGCTGATACCTGGGCAAATGAGACAATGACCGCATTTCTTACACTTGTCTGCATCAACACTCATCTTTGCTTTATACGCGCTTGCAGGCACTTTTCTGATACAAGTTCCTTGAATAACAAGCACTGTAAACTTACCTTGCCCTGCTAATTCAAGCGCTTTTTTAAGCTGGCTTGCAACTTCATCTCTATTATAGGCATTTGCAGTCATGATTTCAGCACCCTCACCCTGCAAGGCAGGAATGAGTTTTACGCTATGCGGCTGACCTGCTAAGTTAACAGGTGAAGAAGCACCTGGCTGACCGCCAGTCATTGCAATCCATTCATTATCGAGCACAATTTTAACGCCTGGAACATTGCGGTATAAGGTATTGCGTGTCGCGTCCAAACCTGAATGCACTTCTGTACCGTCACCTAATATACTTA
Organism: uncultured Desulfovibrionaceae bacterium; assembly: GCA_964369675.1. Taxonomy (GTDB): domain Bacteria; phylum Desulfobacterota; class Desulfovibrionia; order Desulfovibrionales; family Desulfovibrionaceae; genus CAYJAZ01. The sequence goes on from CAYJHE010000037.1 coordinate 3,346, forward strand.
CGCACTTGCTCGCAGCTTCTGGTTTTGAAAGCACATAACCTGCTCTCATACTTTCAGATGCGCCCATGCAAAGGTTTTGGTCTAAAGCTTTCATAAAGTATAACAATGTATTACAGCCAATATCTGAGAAAACTGCTTCAAGGTCACCTTTCTTTCTCATCTTTGCCAAGATAAGACCTGTCAATCTGTAAGGACAGCCTGGGCAAATCATTGGCGGACGCGGAAGAGCTGAAGATTTTGGCATACATTTATCTAGGTTTTGGCCTAAAAATTCCGCTATAGTTGCTGGAGTCCATTCTGTTACTTTTGAATTTGGCGCTTTACCAATAACTTCTATACCAAGTCTTTGGCAAGTTTCTTGTAAATAACGATAACCATCGTCAAGCACATAGATTTTTTCTACATTTTTTGCAAATTCTTTTATCTTATTTTCAGGTAGTGGATTTGTGAAAGCAAGTGATAAGACATCAATATCTTTATCAAACAAAGCTTTGTATTCTTCCATGTAAAGAGCATTCACACCAGTAGCAATAACACCAATCTTTCCTTTGCCCTTGATATGTTTATTCATTTCGCTTTGCTCTACAAAATCAACAACAGCGTCAAAGCGATTATCCATAAACTTGTCGTAACGCATACGAACAGTATTTGGAAGTAAAATTTGTGTTGCTAAGTCACACACTTGAGCTACTTCTCTCTTCTTTGCAGGCATAAGGCTCACAAGTCCTTCGCTGTGACAAAGAGCGCCACTTGCGTGAATAATCACAGGTAAATGAAACTTGCGTGACATATCCGCAGCAAGTTCAGCAGCTATATGCATTTCTTGGTGATTACGCGGTTCAAAAACTGGCAAGAAACATGAGCGATAAAAAGGACGTGGGTCAACAAGATGTTGTGTAGAGCTTGGTGTGAAGTCAGAAGCTATATAGTAAACTAATGCTCCACGTTCGCCATCATAGGCTGAAGATGAAGAAACAGCATCACCCGCTTGAAATACACCTGGTATCTTCATTGTTACAACAGCATCGCGCCCTGCAAAAGAATGCCCAACGCCAACGCCAACAGCCACAGCTTCATTCACAGACCAGCCAACAGTAATAAGGTCTTGTACCTTTGAAAGGCCTTTGTCAATAACTTCAGTACTCGGAGTCCCTGGGTAACCGTCCACAGCATGTATACCTGCTCGCACGCAGCCTGCTGCAAAGGCAATGTTACCTTGTAAGACTTCAAGTGTTCCGTCTTTTGCTTCGCATAAATCTCTCATGTATCCCCCAAAAAATAGTTCTTCACGAGAGAATATAAGGACTTTATACTCTTGTCAAATTTTTTAAGGATTATTGCAGTTTTTTTGCACCTTATTCCAATTTATTATAAAAGACATGTGAACGCAGTGAACATGCCTCTCAAGCTTTGCCCATAAGTTTGCTTAGCTATAGCTAAGAACAGTATTTTAAAGCGGAACAGTATTTAAGGGAAGTTTAAAACTTTTCCGCAAATAAAAAACTTCTTTAGCCCTTTGCATTCTGTTTTAACCGCGCAATGTAAAGGCTTCCAAAGGAAATTATTTCCTTTGGCAGTCTGAGACAAAAAAAAGTCATAAATTGAAATAAGGTGTTTTTTGCCTTCATTTTAATTGAGAGTGGTCTAAAAGGCTCAGTCTTTAGCGACACTTTGCAATTTCTCATGCAAGTCTTTCGCGCGTTTTATTGATATATTAGGCACTTGCGCAAGTTGTTCTGGTGTGGCTGCGAGCATATCTTCTATTGAATTAAAATGCGCCCACAGAGCTTGTATTGTTTTTGTGCCTACACTTGGAAGTCTTTGTAATTCAGACTCAAGAGCGAGTTTCGTTCGTGCTTTTCTGTGTTTTTTAATAGAGTAATTATGTGCAGCATCGCGAATTTTTTGCAAATAAAGAAGTTCTTGCGAGCCTGCTTTCATATTGAGCGGATTGGTTCTGTGTGGTACAAAAATTCTGTCAGAAACATTACCCGCTCGCCTGTCTTGCTTACCCTCGTCATCACGCGCTTTTGCAATGGAAGCAAGTAAAAAAGGCAGCTTAGCTTCTTGAATTTTAATTCTCTTAGTATAGGCCTCTAGTAAGGCTTTGTGCACAGTCGAAAGTTGCCCCTTGCCACCATCTATAAGCAAAAGATCTGGAAAAGGAGCTTTGCCCTCTAGTGTGCGATTTATACGCAATTCTGCCCATTTTGAAAGAGCAAGATAGTCGTCTCCCTGCGCATCTATATTCCATGCCCTATAAGAAGCTTTTTCTTCAAGTCCCTTTTCAAAAACAACCATACCTACCTTTGTTGCCATACCAAAAGTGTGCGAAACATCAACACATTCAATACGGTCAATACTTTTTTCTGTATGAAAATAAGGCGCAAGAATCTCACCTATGCTTTTTTCTTGCTTCTTCATCAAAGCTTCTCTGGCATTTTGTATGGCAATTTCAACCAGCTTATTTTCTTCACTATTTTTTGCAAGTCTTATGCGAACTTGCGCAAGTAGTTTATTTGGCAACAAAGACAGATGAGCTGCACGCAATTCTGTAAAAGATTGCGCAAGATAAGTAATTTCGTCTTTCTGCTTTTCTTGCTCAGCACTTTGCTCTTCTATATTTTCAGGTTCAATGCTTTGCGGCATAAAGGGCAAGATAATATGCTGAGGTATATAGGCAGAAGAATAGAATTGTGTGAGAAAGGTGAAAAGTAGTTCGTGCGCTTCCTCAAAGGCAAGTCCCTGCCAATGAAAAGAGCGAGAATCAATCATCATTCCAGAACGCACAAAGACAAGCCCAAGCGACAAACCGTATTTTGATTGCACAAGGCCTATAATATCAATATCACTACTATCAGGCAATACAACACTTTGTTTTTCTAGGGTTTTTTCCAATGCTTCTAATTGGTCTCTGTAGACAGCAGCTTGCTCAAAGTCTAAACTTTCAGACGCTTCATACATAGACTTTTCAATATCTTCGCGTAATTGTTTAGATTTTCCAGTCAGAAGTAAGCGCACTTTTTCTACAATATTCGCGTATTCTTCAAGGCTCACTTCTTGCGTGCAAGGAGCTAAACATTGCCCTATATAATGATAAAGACAAGGGCGAATCCTATTGTTAAAAGCTTTGTCGGAACAACGTCTTAGTGGAAAAAGCCTGTGTATATTCTTCCATGTTTCTTTTGCTAAGCCGCCTGAGGTGAAGGGGCCAAAATACTTTGCGCCGTCTTTTTTCACTGAGCGAACAATTTCTAAACGAGGATAAGGCTCTTTCACTGAAAACTTGTATAATACATATTGCTTATCGTCACGCAAAAGTATGTTATAACGTGGTCTGTGCTTTTTTATGAGTGAAGCCTCAAGTAAGAGTGCTTCTTTTTCAGTTGTTGTGACAATAGTTTCAATGCTTACTGCATGCGAAAGCATAAGAGCGGTTTTTGGAGTGAGCGTGTGTTCAGGTCTAAAGTAAGAAAAAATTCTTTTCCTTAGATTTATAGCCTTTCCAACATAGATAATTTTATTATTTTTATCCTTATATTGGTATACACCGGGTAATGTAGAAAGGTCTTTTGCCAATGGTCTTTGCATCATATTTTTGTCTTTTTTTACTTTTTTAGTATTTGATATTTAGATAAAGCATTTTTTCTTCTTTGTGAAGTTTTTTTAAAAAATAAAATTAACTATTTCTGCATTATTTTATTGTTTTAAAATAAAAATTTAAAAAAATTCTCGTGAAATTTCAAAGAGTAAAGCGCTTTGTTATATTTTTAACAAGCTTTCGAAGATTTTTAAATACTTGCAATTTTTACAAAAAAAGTATAGTGTGTATTTATTCTAAGATATGCTTTTAAACTTTATGCCTTTATCACATCTAACACCACGAAAACATTGTGATTAGTTTAAAACATATAAAAAAACAGGTAACTTAAAAGGAGACTTCTATGTCAGTTTTTCAAACTATTATTTGTTCAATAAACCTTATAGAACGTAGCGATGACCTTGTTTACTACACTCGCGAACTTGCGAAATTAAGCAATGCAAAAGTGTATGTTGTTCACTCACTTCCAGCTTTAGATTCAGTTCGTATGTATGCTGGCAGTTCAGTTATTGCTGATAACTTCTTTGAAGAAACAGAAAAAAATGCAAAAGAGCATTTGACAAAATTTATTGCAGAAAACTTCCCAGGTGTTAATGCTGAAGCAGTTGTCACAACTGGTAAAGCAGACGATGATCTCCTTGCTCTTGCAGATAAGTTTTGCGCTGAGCTTATCATTGTAGGCAGCATGTCTACTAAAGGCCTTTTCGGCTTTATCAGCCACAAAACTTCACAAGCAATGATAGGCAAAACTCGCATACCAGTTATGGTTGTTCCTAATGACCTAGACATGGATTGCGTTCCTGAATAATTGACACACAAAAGCTTCCATAGAGTGCGTGTGCATTCTATGGAAGCTATTTTTTTCTATCTATGACGATTTAACTGCCACTAAACTATGTGGAATTTATGGAGAAATGCGTGCAGCTCAACACTATAATTGTTATTGTTAGTGTACTTTTAATTTTAGGATTTATTCTCTATAAGCTTACGAAAAAAAACAAAACTATTGCAAATACTGTGGAGAAAGAAGACGAAACAGTTGATATAGATTCTATACCTGAAAATCTTTTGGAAACATACAATATAGCAATTGACCCTACTTCTCTTGGCAAGCCTGTTCTCTACGCTCTTGTCACCTGCCAGCATTGTGTTCGTACTCAACGATTTTTAAAAGAAAATAGTGTTGAATACAAAATAATACATGTTGATCTTTTTGAAGGCAATGTAAGAAAATCCATTATGAAAACAGTAAAAAATTTCAATGAACGTGGCTCTTTTCCAACATTTATTATGCCTTCGGGTAAAACAGTAGTAGGTTTCCGTGAACAATCACTAAGAGAGGCTCTTAAAAATGACCCAGAATGAACTCATTGATTATTTTAAAAGCTTTGAAGAAACAAAAGCTTATTTTCTTCATGCTGACGAAACACACAGACTAGACACTATTGACAGTCTTCTTGCAAATAACGAAAGATACGGACACCTTGCATGCCCATGTAGACTTGCAAACGGCAATCCAGAGGACGATAAAGACATCATCTGCCCTTGTGAGTATTGCGAAGATGATGTGAATGAATTTGGCGCATGTTATTGTATTCTTTTTGTTAAAAAAGATTTTAAAGACGACCCTGAATTTTATCCCGACATCGATGACAGAAGACCTGTTGAAAAAATCAAATAGTTTTATAAATTTATCTACTGAATAAAAACTCTACATTCGCTAGAGTTTACTGAATAAAAACTCTAAGTTCGCTTAGAGTTTTTGTTTTTCTACATTCTTGTAGATTAGAGAAGTTTCAATAATAGTTGAATCTGCTCTAAACTGAATAGATGTAACAAAAAGCAATCACTTACACGAGGCAAAGCCTGATTTATTCTTACTTTTTTACACTTCAATGCCAGTTTGTGACAATGAAGTATTTAGAAATTTTTAATAATCGAGAACTATTAAAAAAGCTCTAAGCCTTATTTCAAAACCCGCTTGATTTTTTCTACACTTTTGTATAAAAACAGTCTACATCTAAAAACATCATAAAAACAAACACCTTAGCACAAAGAAAGCGTCTCTCTTCTTCACACTTGTCTTATTAAAGTGACCTTTTTGTGTATTTTCCTCATGCCCACTCAAAAGACAAAGACCTAAACACCTATTATTTTTCACTATTTTCATTTGGCACACACTTTGCTTTAGAAGAAGTATAAATAATTTACAAAAGGACTTTGCTTATGAACTTTGCGGATATTTCTTTTATGCTGATTTGTTCAGCTATGGTAATGCTTATGACACCTGCTCTTGCACTCTTTTACGGAGGATTAGTACGAGCAAAAAACGTCTTATCAACTTCTATGCACTCATTTGTACTCATGGGGCTTATCCCTATTTTATGGGCTATCGCGGGTTATTCACTTGCATTTGGTCCTGACAAATTTGGGCTTATTGGCGACTTATCCTTCTTTATGTTAGAAGGAGTTGGCTTAGAAGGTGGGCCTGTTGATAATATTCCTCACCTTTTATTCATGCTCTTTCAATGTATGTTTGCTGTCTTGACAATAGCTCTTATTTCAGGTGCTTATGCTGAAAGAATACGCTTTTCTGCCATGGTGCTTATTTCTGTTCTCTGGCTCTTCTTAGTGTATTCACCTATGGCGCACTGGGTATGGGGTGGCGGCTGGCTTCACAAAATGGGAGCGCTTGACTTTGCTGGTGGTGCTGTTGTGCACATGGCTTCTGCGGCGGCTGCGCTTGCTATATGTCAAACACTTGGTTTTCGTAAAAAAACAATCGACCCTGCAACTCCACACAACCTTCCACTTACACTTCTTGGTTGCGGCCTCTTATGGTTTGGCTGGTTTGGTTTCAATGCCGGTTCTGCCCTTGCTGCAAACGAACTTGCTGTACACGCTTTTGGCACAACACAACTTGGCGCAGCTGCTGGTATCATTGGCTGGCTTGCACTAGAATGGTTTAGAACAGGCAAGGCAACAACACTTGGCGCAGCCTCTGGAGCTTTAGCAGGCCTTGTTGCTATAACACCTGCTGCTGGTTTTGTTCCTCTTTCTTCTTCAATTATTATAGGTCTTGTTGGCGGTGCTGTGTGTTATCTTGGTATCTTTATCAAGGAAAAACTCCACTTTGACGATGCTCTTGATGTTGTTGGTTTACACGGTATTGGCGGAACTTGGGGTGCGTTTGCAACTGGTGTTTTTGCAAAGGAAAGCATCAATGGCGCAAATGGCATACTTTATGGCGATGCTAACCAGCTTTGGGTGCAAGTTGTTTCTATCATTGCAACATGGGTTTTTGTATATATCATGACAAAGATTATCATTTGTGTAGTGCAAATATTTGTTCCACTTCGTGTTGACGAAAAGGTTGAAGCTACAGGCTTAGATATTTCAGAGCATAATGAAAAGGCATACAAAATCTGCTAGATAGTATCGTCAAATTACAAATAAAAAGGATATAATATGAAAAAAATAGAAGCAATTATACGAATCAGTCAACTACAAAGTGTTATTGACGTACTTGTAGAAAACGACTTTCACGGCCTCACTTGCACACATGTAGAAGGATTTGGCCGTCAGCACGGAAAAACAGAAGTCTACCGCGGTAAAACAGTTTCACCACAATTTGTTGATAAGGTAAAAATAGAGTTAGTTATTGCCGAAGACAAATTGCAAAAAGCACTCGATGCTATTATGACAAGCGCAAGAACAGGCGAAGTAGGCGATGGTAAGATATTTGTCTCCAATATCGACAACGCCTACAGAATAAGAACTGGTGAAGCAGGGGACGAAGCTTTGTAGAGTTAGCTTTCTTGAGGGGAAAAATCACATTTTGAAAGAGGATTATCCTCAAATGAGGTTTTTCCCCTCAAACTCCCCTTTTCCTTACAAACTTTTTAATATACCGCATTTAACTCATTTGAAATACAATATTCACGCTAGCGGTGTTAGAAATTAATTTTCATCATTATACTAAATTTGAACAAGTATCCTTGAGAGACTGCACTCAATCAAAAACTTGTTCACACAAAGCCTGATTCTTTCAGGCTTTGTGCATTTAAATTTTAACTTTCAAAAAAACACATGTGAACGCAGTGAGCATGCCTCTTAATCTTTGTTCGTAGCTAGAGTTTTTTATAACAAAACTCCCCCATTTTAAAGCGAAACAGTATTTAAGCGAAGCTTAAAACTTTTTCGCAAATAAAAAAAGAATAAAATACTTTAGCCACTCACTACTGGTTACACTGCACAATACTCAGGTTTCCAAAGGGGGCGTGCCCCTTTGGTCGCCGAAGGCAAAAAAACACTACAAAAATTCTTTCTTGACCTTTTAATTATTTTTAGTATACTCAAAAAATCATGTAGAAAAGGGAAGTTTGGTGCAAATCCAACACGGACCCGCCGCTGTATTTGGGATTTTTTTACAAAAGGCCACTGTAGTAAACAACTATGGGAAGGCGTAAAAAAAGATGAACATAAGTCAGAAAACCTACTACTTGATATTCATACCTGTCTTTCGAGGAAAAAAAGACACATGAACTATATAGAGGTATTGAACTGACTTTTGTCATCATGCCTATTAAAGTATGTATTTCACTGTAGTATTTTCCCCAAAAGATTTGTTTTTTAGATTTTAATTTTGGAGGAAAAAAAATGAATCTTAAAAGCTCTTTTTTATTGCTTGCTCTTGGCATTGTGCCATTAGTAGCTAGCCCTAATGCGCAAGCAGCGGACTACACAGAACCTTATGTTGTCACAGGTTCACATTTTGAAAGACCGCTCAATCAAATCGGCAATGATGTCACTGTAATAACAGAAGAAGACTTTAAAAGGTATAACGCAACTTCTGTTTCAGACGCCCTACGCCAGGCCCCTAATGTTGTTGTCATGCAGCAAGCAAACGGACTTTCTTCAGTCCTTTTACGCGGCGGTGAAGCTGGCTACACTCTTGTCTTGCTTGATGGTATTCCACTAAACGACACCACACAAATCAGCTTTGACTTTAGCACTATCAATCTAAACAATGTGGATAGAATTGAAGTTGTGCAAGGCGCGCAAGCCGCTATTTATGGTGCAAATGCTCTTTCAGGTGTTATCAATATCATCACCAAAAAAGGCTCTGGCGAATTAAACGGCACAGCAAGAATACAAGGCAGCACACCTGAAGGTTATTTAGCTTCTATTCAAGCAAATGCAGGCACTGACAAGTATTCATGGACACTTGCCGCTACTCATTCCTATGTAAATCAAATTTCTTCACAGTCTGAATTGCAAAATGCAGGAGATGAAAAGGATTCAAGCAGAATAACTTCTTTATCAGCTTCTGCAACCATCACACCTACTGAATTTTTCAAAGTAGCAGGTATTTTCAGATACGACAATTACAGACTTGATTTCGACTCTGCAACAGAAGAAGGAAATGTCACTAAAACTGAAACAACCTTCTTTGCTCTTTCTCCTAGTCTTGTTCACTTAGACGGCCTTTGGACACAAACTTTCAATATATCCTATATGGATAGCAAAAGAGAGTACGACGATAAGACTTGGGGCGAATCTAATTACGACAGTGAATCTGTGCGTATAGACTGGAATCATAAGCTAGACTTCGACTGGCAACAAGTATCCTTTGGTGTTACCTATATGCAGGATAAAGTTGTCAACTTCGACTCATGGCTTTATATACCAAACAGAAAAAACGAACTTGAAAATGTCGCGCTTTATGCTGAATACAGTGTAAATCCAATAGATAATCTCTATATCACCGCAGCTGGTAGAGTTGATAGCTATCAAGGATATTCTTCTAAGTTCTCAGGCTCTCTTTCTGCTGCCTATACCTTAGAGCAAACAGGTACACAATTCAGAGCTTCTGTAGGCAATGCTTTCAAAATGCTCACAGTTGAACAATTGACTGTTAATCCTAAACTCTCGCCAACAGATGCCTTCACTTGGGACATGGGCTTTACACAGCCTTTATTTGACGATAAGTTAGAATTATCAGCAACTTACTACAATGCTCGCTACTCTAACTTTGTTGAAGGCTATTCTGACCCTATTACATGGCTCCCTCAATATCGCAATGCAGGTTCTTCTACAGCGCAAGGCATAGAACTTGGTGTAGTTGCTAAACCTATTGAAGACCTCAGAATTGCTGCCTACGCTACTTTCACAGACACTAATATAGATGAAACAGACACAGATCAATTAAAAACTCCTGATACAATGTATAGAGTTGACATTGATTATGTTCTCCCATTTGAGTGGTATGCAACATACTCTGTCGGCGCAAGCTATAAATTTGTAGGTGAAAGACTTGATGCAGACCCACTTGATTGGCAAAAAACTATAACTTCTGACAGCTATAATTTAGTTGACCTTCGCTTTAAAGCGGCTTTAGATAATGGTTTAAACTTCTATGTCAACCTCAACAACCTCTTTAACGAAGATTATGAAGAAGTTGCAGGTTACGAATCACTTGGCTTCAACGCAAACTTTGCTGTTGAATACAATTTCTAGTTCAATTTTTGTGTCTTTTGCACTCAGACACAATAACTTGAGGCATCGCCCTCAAAAAAAAGTATGAAAAGTTTTCTCATTTCACTTTTCCTACATGCGACTTTAGCTTGTAGCATTGTCTTTGGCTTTGGCTCTTTTCTTGATAACGATATTCAAGGCGGAAGAGCTGGCGGAAGCGAAGGCAATGCTATAAGCGAAAATCTTGTCACAAATATTCAACTAACTTATTTGATTAACAACACTTTAAATGCTAAAGCAAAAGAAATAGCCCTTCAAGAGCTTTCTTCACCTCTTACTTATGCTGAAAATAAAAATCTTGAAATAAAAGAGGCAGAGCACAAAGAAAAGGAAAAAAGTCTTGAAAAAGAACATATTTCCAAAAAAGAATTTCTTCTTATAGAAAAGCAGCAAGAAAAAAAAGATATTTCCAAAAAAGTTGAAAAGAAAACACAGAATAAAACAAAAAATATTCAGACAAAAGAAAATCAACAAAAACACACAAGCCCAAAACTAGCTAGAAATAAAGTAAGACTTAACGAAAATACAAATACTTCAAAAGCTCTTTCATCTGCAACTAAGGCTGATACAGGCGGAATAGGGCTAGGTACAGGTCAAGGCATAGGTGCTGGTGATGCGATTAAAGACGTGCCTCTTGGCACAGGAACAGGTGCAAATGACTATCTTTCAAAAATAAAATCTCTCAGAAAACCACCCTATCCTGAACTTTCACGGCAAGCTGGAGAAGAAGGCACAGCAGAAATCATAGTGCAAGTATCTGGAGGAAAATTAATAGATGCAAGAATGCATGCTTCCTCTGGTTTCTCAAGACTTGATAAGGCGGCCCTAAAAGCTGTCAAAAAAGCAAAATTTGCTCCTTTTTCAGGCGAACTCATTATCCCAATTATCTTCACCCTAGGAAAATAATTGCGCAATAACACACATATTTCCATAGTGTAAATATATAAAAAAACCTCAACATTAAAAGATTTATTATGCATAAAAAGTATCTTTCTTATTTCATTCTCATTTTCAATTTTTCCGCTTTCTACCTGCTCTTTACGCTGAACTTGTCTCACGCAAATCAAAGCAATATGCTTGAAGAAACAAAGAATTTACGCATTATATCTCTTGCACCCTCAACAACAGAAACCATTATAGCCCTCGGTTTAGAAGATTCTTTAATTGGAATTTCAAGTTATTGTCAAATTCCAGACCATATACCACAAGACCTTCCACGCCTTGGCACAGCAAAATTTTTCTCAACCGAAGCCGTGCTTGAACTCAAACCTGACTATGTTTTTGGTATAGAAACAATTGCGCCTGAGCATATACCCTATATTTCAGTTCCCTCAAAATCCTTAGACGATGTCATCAATGCATTTCACATTATTTCAAGGGTCTACAATAAAGAGGCTCAAGGAATAGAAATGGCAAGCGAGCTAAAACTTTTTATAGCAAAAAAGCAAAGAGAATTTGCACTAAGCCCAAGAAAAAAAATACTCTTTGTACTTGGAGGGCTAGAATCAAGTAATGGTGTTGTCAATAAAATAGTAGCAGCAGGGAATGATGGCTATTTTTCAGAATTACTCAATATACTCAATGCAGAAAATGCCATTAAAACAGATATTTCCTACCCTGTTCTTTCTTTTGAAATGCTCTATAATGCCAATCCAGATGTTATTATTGAAATACACCCTGTTGAACTCAAGCATTTATTTTCCTTCACTAATTGGGAAAATATGCCCCTCAATGCAGTGAAAAACAAAAAAGTCTTCATCTCTCATAACGGACTTGTGCCAGGACCAAGATTTAAAATCTTCTTAGAAGAAATGGCAAGATTTTTAGAGTAGAACAAAACCTGCCTTCGCTACAAAGTTTTTTTGCCTTCGGCGACCAAAGGGCTACTGCCCTTTGGAAACCCGAACATGAGCGGATAAGC
>CAYJHE010000038.1:0-15338 GCA_964369675.1 uncultured Desulfovibrionaceae bacterium
ATAATACTTCCTTGACTTCTTATTTGCAAAAATGCAAAATATTTTATCTAACTTAACATATATATTCAAGTGAGTAACTATGATGATTCGTGATTCGCACACAATAAAGAAAATCCCATTTGCAAAAATGCAAAATGAAAGAGTTTTACAAATTGTGCAAAGTTCACTTTCCACTACGCCTAAATTGAATATTGAAAGAGCAAGATATTTTACACAATCGCTCAAGCAAAACGAGAATTTACCTCTTGTTTTGCGCTGGGCAAGGGGAATTGTGCATGTGATGGAGAATATGCAAATACATATTCTCCCAAATGAGCTTATTGTTGGGCGTTTTGGCAGTGAAGGGCGCTATGGTGTTTTTTATCCTGAACTTGAAGGCTCTTTCTTTGTTTTAGATAAGAAAGAATTTTCAAAAAGTGGCATGGAACAATATTTTAGTGAAGAAGATTCGCGCATTATTAAAGAAGAGCTATTGCCCTATTGGAAGGGACGAACTTATAGAGAAGGCATTACAAAGAAGCTTCCAAAAAAAATAAAAAAGCTTATGTATTCCAACGAGAAAGACTTTTCTTCATCTTTCATAATCCAAGAAACAGCAAGTTTGCGCCACTCCTTACAATGGGTTTTAGATTACGAAAAAGTTTTGCAGCACGGCTTTGTTGCAATTGAAGAAGAAGCACGCAAACATCTTTTAATGCTCTCAGAAGATGATAGAGAAAAGCAAGCCTATTATAAAGCAGTGATCGAGCTGTGTTTAGGGATTAAAAACTTTTCACAAAGGTATGCGAGTTATGCAGAAAAATTAGCAAAGCAAGAAGCAAATACAAGTAGAAAGGAAGAATTGCTTGAAATAGCAGAACGCTGCAAAACAGTGCCTTACTATCCTGCCAGAACATTTGTTGAAGCAGTGCAGTCTCAATGGTTTGTGCAATTTATTTCAAGAATAGAGCAATTGCATGGTGCAAATATTTCTAATGGCAGGCTAGATCAATATCTCTATCCTTTTTACAAAAAAGACAGAGAAAAAAATCTCATAAGTGATGAAGAAGTAAAGGAAATTCTTTTGCATCTTTGGTGCAATATGTCACAGATTTTGCGATTGCAAACAACTCCAGGCGGCGAAAAAATATATGAAAATAGCGCGCATTGGGAGTCTACTACTATAGGCGGTCTTGATAGAGAGGGTAGGGACGCAACAAATCCTCTTTCATTACTCGTGCTTGAAACATCTGCGGCTTTTCCCTTAGATTATCCCTATCTTTGCGCGCGCATACACAAAAACACGCCTGAAAGCTTTCTTATCTCCATTGCAAAATCTTTGAGAATGGGAAAGGATATTCCAATTCTTATCAATGACGAAGAAATCATTCCTCTTTTGACTGCGCATAATGTGAGCAAGAATGAAGCTCTTGACTACGCGCCCTCAGGCTATTCTGAAGTGCGACTTGTCAATAAAAACACCTATTTAACAGGTGGAACATGGCTTAATTTAGTGGCTGTTTTGGAAATGGCTCTTTCAAGTGGAAGATGCAGTTCAAGTCCTCATGAAAGCGTAGGGCTCAAAACAGGCGATTCAAGCAAGTTTGAAAGTTTTGAAGACGTAAAAGCAGCTTTTTTCAAGCAGTTAGCCTACTTACAAGAGGCAATATATACTCAACAATTTATAGCAGACGAAATACGAAAAGACTATTTTGCCTTTCCTTTACTCTCAAGTTTACATTCACTGTGCATGAAGCATGGCATGGAAATCACATCAGGCGAAGTTCCTGAAAGTTTGAATCTTGGCGGAATTACAGGCATAACAGGCTTAGCTACAGTTGTAGATTCTCTTGCTGTTATCAAAAAAATAGTTTTTGATGAAAAAATTATTTCAATAAAAGAACTATTAAATGTTATTGCGACAAATTTTGAGGGAAATGAAGCTCTAAGACAGCTTTGCTTGCATGTTCCAAAATACGGCACTGGTGACTTGTTAACTATTGAATTAGCTAAAGAAATTGACTATGTGCTTGTTTCTTCGTGTCAAAAAAGAAAAAACTATTATAATGGCACACCGCAAGTTTTCTATGTACCAATAACAGCGCATACAGCTATGGGACGCATTTCTGGTGCAACTGCTGACGGGCGCAGAGCAGGTGAAGAGCTTTCATGCGGAACTGCATCTTCAAAGGGCTCAGCAGTGCATGGGCCTACAGTGCTTCTTGCTTCGGAAAAAGCGGCAAAGAATCCGCAATTACAATCCTTGGGCGCAAGAGTGATAGAACTTTCACTGTGCCCAAGAACAGTGCAGGGGCAAACAGGTGTAGACATGCTCTGCAAGCTTATTAGAGCGTGGTGTGAGCAAAAGCATTGGTATTTGCGCATTCATATACAAGATCAAAAAGATATGGCTTTATTGAAAAATAATCCCGAAAAATTTAGAGATATGGTTGTGCGCGAAGTGGGCTTGAATGGAAGCGCAAGTTCTATGAGTTCTTCAATCATTAACCAAATGTTTAGCTTAGGCAAGGCAAATGAACTTATAGCGCGTACAAATAAACAAGACGAACAAGACGAAAAAGCAAAAGGAGGAATGTACCATGCCTAATGCTTCATTTTCTTCTCTTGTTTGGGAACACAACCACTTTCTCTTTGATGCAATTTTTGAAGGAATTATTATATGTGATAAAAATGGCATCATAAAACTCGTCAATGCAAGTGCAAGGCAATTATACCAAGGAATGGAAATGCCACAAGTTGGTTTTGCTCTTGCAGATTGCAGTCCGCACGAATGGCTTGAAACAAAACGTGTTCTTGCTTCGGGGCATGCACAATTGGGCAGAAAACTCTTGCTTGCCGATTCAGAATTATTAGTAAACCGTTTGCCTATTATAGAAGAGGGTGAAGTTGTTGCTGTTGTGATAACTATGCAAGACATCGAAATGTTTGATGAAATTGTAAAGCAGCTTCCGGGTTATAAAAGTCTACACGAAGAGGTTGAAACCATACTAGAGCAGATAGGCGATGCCTTTATTGCGCTTGACTTTGAAAAAAGAGTGATTCGTGTTAATTCAGCTTACGAAAGACTTGTAGCTGTTGATAGAAGTGCTTTGCTTGGAAGATTTATAAAACAAATTAAAAGAGACCCTGCACACATTATTTCCCTTATAGAGCAGGTTTTTGAAAAACAAATACGCATTGTTAATCATGTTAAGTCAGAAAATGGAAACAACCTCATTGTAACTGCCTCTCCTTCCTTTGATGAGGAGGGGAATATTAATATGGTCTTAGTGCGTATTCAAGATTTGAGTCAATTTGTTTCCTTTCAAGAAAAGTTTTTGCCAAAAGAAAGAATTACCTTTCAAAGTCCAAATGAAGGGAAGAAATTAGAAATACAAAAACTTTGCCAAGATACTGGAATTGTTGCGCATAGTGATTCAATGCTTCATCTTTTACAAATGGTTTTAAAGGTGAGTCAGTCTGACAGTTTGGTCTTTTTGCAAGGCGAAAGTGGCGTGGGAAAGAGCATGCTTGCTTCTTTGATTCACTCACAAAGTCCAAGAAGCGAACAGCCTCTTATTGTGATAAATGCAAGCGCAATACCTGAAGAAATTATGGAGAGCGAGCTTTTTGGTTATGCAAAAGGCGCTTTCACAGGGGCTTTAGCTCAGGGTAAGGTAGGGCTTTTAGAAGCAGCTAATAAGGGAACTATTTTCTTAGACGAAATTGGTGAGATGAAGTATTCAATGCAGGCAAAATTGCTTGAAGTAATTGAAAAAAAATCATTTATCCGAGTGGGTTGTACAAAAAGAATTTCTGTCGATATTCGCATTATTGCAGCAACAAATAGAGATTTAGAAAAAGATGTAGAAGATGGGCTTTTTCGCAAAGACCTTTATTATAGGCTGAATGTCATTCCTCTTTATGTTCCTCCTTTAAGGGAAAGAAGAGAGGATATTCAAATAATGGCGCAAGAAATTATTCAGCAATATAATGCTAAGCATAAGACAAAGAAAAGTCTTTCAAAAGACCTTAAACAATGGCTTTCAGGACATGAATTTTCTGGAAATATGCGTGAACTTATCAACATTTTTGAGTGGATGCTTGTGATGAGTGATGCTGAAGAATTAACTATTGCCCATTTGCCTGCTGGCTTACAAAAACATATTGTGAGCTATAAAAGTGAAGAAAATCAAATGGATATGCAAGAAAAACAAGAGCAGGAACAAGAAAAGAAAAAGATATTTGATTCTGATGTCTTGGTGACACAAAGCTTGCCTGAAAAAGTATTGCCTTTAAAAGAAGCAATGAAGCATATGGAAAAAAGATATTTGGAAGAAGCTTTAGCCCGCTTTGGTTCAATTCAAGCAACTGCTGATGCTTTAAATGTACACTTTTCAACTTTATGGCGCAAGCTACTACAATATAATATAGAACAAAAACACGAAAAAGGAGAAAATAATGCTTAAAACTTCCTTGCCGCTAGAACTAGCTGTTTGCGGTGTGCAGCATTTTTCTCTTTATAATGGGCCGGGAATCCGCACTACTGTTTTCTTTAAGGGCTGTCCATTACGCTGCGCATGGTGCTGTAATCCTGAAACGCAGAGAAATGAAATAAATATATTATACGATAAATACGCTTGTATAGGGATTGAAAAATGCGGAAAGTGCATAGATATTTGTCCAAATAAAGCAATTTATAAATCTTTTGACCAAACAATAGGTTTTGCTAGAGATCTATGCAAAAACTGCTTTGCTTGTACAAAAATATGCCCAAGTAGGGCATTTAAGCCCGATGGGGACTTACTTCAATTAGATGAAATTGTGCAGAGAATACTTGTTGATGCAGACTATATTCGCGAAAACGGCGGTGTCACCTTGAGTGGGGGAGAGCCCTTTATGCGCCCTAAAGCTGCTGCGGCTTTATTAGAAATTTGTAAAGAGCATGAGCTACATACAGCAGTTGAGACCTGCGGTTTTTTTGACCTAGACAATACAGATTTGTTGAAGGCTTTGAAATATACAGATATTCTTTATTATGATATAAAGCACTTGGATTCAGCAAAACATAAGCAAGAAACTTCTGTTGATAATGTGCGTATAACAAGTAATTTACAAAGGCTTTCACGAGAATTTCCTCAAGTGCAAATTAAGGTAAGAACACTTATTGTCCCTGATTTTAATGACAATATCGATGACTTTAGGCAAATAGCACGCTTTGTGAAAGGCTTAGATAGCGATATTTCGCTTGAAATAATGCCTTGCAGCACCTTGTGTTCTGAAAAATATATGCAACTTGGCCTACCTATTCCTTATGCATTTATGAGCAGGCTTGAAAGAGGTTTTGGCGAAAAGTGTAAGCAAATAGCTGAAGAATTATCTCTAAAGATAGATATACTTTCTTGATTTTTTGCAAATGTTTTTCGCAAATAAAGAAATATTCTATTTGCAAATTTGCAAACACGCAAAGAAACAAAAAAATAAAAATATATTAAAGTAAATAATTTTATATGGTTGCGTTTTTGTTTTTTTTGGCATGCTCTTTGCTATATACAAAAACAAAGACTTTTCTCAAATCCATGCTATTATAGCATTCTATAATATATAGTATAAAAACATATAACAAGTGCTTACTGTGAGCACGAAATAAAGGAAATCGTATGTCTATTACACTTACACCTCAAGAAGAATTGATTATCAATGGCAAGGGTGATGACGACATGCTCTTGTCTGATGACACCAAGAAGAGCAGACCAAGAATTCACCGCATATTAAAAACTTTCAGACTTGATACACCGCGTATGGCTATTGACAGAGCCCTACTCTTTACTGAATCTTACAGCAAGACAGAGGGGCAGCCTATTTCTTTACGCTGGGGTAAGGCTATACGCAATGTTTTAGAAAATTTGCCTGTTGCTATTATGCAGGACGAATTGATTGTTGGTAGGGGCGGGCCAGAAGGTCGTTATGGTATTTTATACCCTGAACTTCGCTGTAACTGGCTTGAGCAAACACTTGAAGCTTTTGATTCTAAAAAGAAGTTAGCCTATGCTCTCACAGAGGACGAAGCTCATTCCATACGCAATGTCATTCTTCCTTATTGGAAGGGGCGCACAATGGCTGACTGCCAATCTGCCTTGCTTCCAGAGGAAACAAAGAGAGTCTTGTATGCTGATGAATACTATACTCCTATGTTCATTATCAACGAAACTTCAACTGAAAGGCACATTTTGCAATGGGTTTTAGATTATGAAAAGGTGCTCAAATACGGTATTGATGCAATAAAAGAACAAACCAAGGCTCGTTTAGATGCTCTTGACCCTCTTTCGCCTGAAAATGGCAATGAAAAGCGCGCGTTTTTATTGTCGACTCTTGAAGTATGCGCTGGTATTGAAGCTTTTTCTCTCCGCTATGCTGCAAAAGCAAAAGAAATGGCAGAAAAAGAAGAAAATCCTGTGCGCAAGGCAGAATTATTGCAAATAGCTGAAAACTGCACACAAGTTCCTATGAAACCAGCAAGAAGTCTTTGGGAAGCTATACAATCTCAATGGTTTATCCAATTAGCTTTCAGAATGGAAGTCTTTGCTTCTGGTGGTGTAGGACAAGGGCGCATCGACCAATACTTCTATCCTTATTATAAGCAGGATAAGGAAGCCTTTATAATTGATGACAACAGAGCCTTGGAATTGTTTGAATGCTTATGGTTTAAACTTGCTGAATCTATGACAATGCGCCCAGCTTTTGCTGCACCGCATCGCCAAGGAAATTCACACTATGAAGCAGCCACTATTGGCGGATTAAAGGCTGATGGTTCTGATGCAACAAATGAACTTACTTTCTTGATTTTGAAATCAAAAAAAGATTTTCCTCTTGATTATCCTGACCTTTCTGTGCGCATACACACTCTTTCTTCTGATCTTCTTCTCAATGGCGTTTGCGAAGTTGCAAAGCAAGGCACAGGCTTTCCTAAACTCTTTAATGATGAAGTTCTCATTCCTTACTATATGGAAAGGGGCGTTTCAAAAAGCGAAGCGCGTTGTTATAATGTCTCTGGCTGTACAGAAATTCGCCTTCCAAACAGAGATGCCTATGTAAGTGGTCACTGCGCGCTAAACGCAGGTGCTGTGCTTGAAATGACTTTATTCAGAGGCGCACTTAGTCAAAGAAATAATGAAGTATTTGGTATAGATACTGGTGACCCACGCTCTTTTGAAAGCTACGAAGATTTTTGGAATGCCTTTAAAGAGCAATTCAGCTATTTTGCAAAGCAAGTATTTATGCAAAATCAGATATTTGATAGCATGAAGACAAGCTATTTGGCTTCGCCTATTATGTCTATGCTGCACGATCAATGTCTTGAGCAAAGCAAGGATATACATAGACCTGACCTAGAAAATGTTGTGCAAATAGGCTTTTGGGAACCAACAGGTTTTGGCACAATAACAGACTCTTTAGCCGCTGTTAAAAAACTTGTGTACGAAGACAAACTCTTTACCATGGAGCAACTACTCACAGCCCTTGAAAACAATTTTGAAGGCTATCAAGACATCTATCATTATTGTAGAAATGCGCCAAAATACGGAAATAACGATAGTTATGCCGACCAAGTTGGCTTAGAGCTTGAAAACTTTTATCGTTCTTTATCAGAGTCTTATAAGACTTTGAGTGGCGGACGTTTAGAAGTGCGTTATGTTCCTGTTACTGCGCACGTTCCATCTGGAAGAGTTGTTGGTGCAACACCAAATGGCAGACTTGCAAATGAACCTCTTTCAGAAGGTATTGGCCCGCAACAAGGTTTTGATGTAAAAGGTCCAACTGCCTTGACAAATTCAGTTGCAAATACGCAAAAGTGCTTGAGTGACTTAGGTGCGGCACGTTTATTCAATATGAAACTCAGCCCGCAATGTGTTGCAGGAAAAGCAGGCACGCAAGCATTATCAGCTATTATCAGGTCTTGGTGTGACTTGAAATTATGGCATATACAATTTAGTATTATCAATAATCAAACCTTGCGAGCAGCGCAAAAAGACCCGCAAAAATACCGCAATCTTATTGTGCGCGTTGCTGGTTATAGTGCCTACTTCACTGACTTGTCAGCAGACTTGCAGGAAGAAATTGCACGCCGTACTGAACACATATTCTAAACACTATCCATAATTGATATAATGTAGTGCAGAACATATGTTCTGCACTACATTATACCATTGGAGAAAGCATGACAAAGAATTGCAAACTCACTATTTTAAAAACTACTGTGCAAGAAGACTTGATGAAGGAATACGGAGTTCCAACTCTGACTGCCTGCACAGCTATGCATGAAGGGCAAGTTTTTTATACTGATAAACACAGAAAGCCCGATGGTTTTTGTGATGAAGCATGGAAGGCAATTTACCAATATGTTTTTGCTTTGTGCCATGGTGTTGATGTGTGGTATACAGAAAATTGGATTGACAAAAAACACAAAAATGTAGCTATCTGTTCTTGTAATGACGGTCTACGCCCTGTTATTATAAAAGTTGAAGCTATAGATGAGTAGAAACACATTTTAATGAAAAATTATATTTAAGGTCTTTGCAGAATATTTCTGTGAGGACCTTTTTATCACGCATTCTCATAAAATAAAAGACATGTGAACGAAGTGAACATGGAAGAGTACTTATTATTCGTAGGCTAACTTTGTTTTAAACAATGCGCTTAAATTTTTAAAGCGAAACAGTATTTAAGCGAAGCTTAAAACTTTTTCGCAAACAAAAAAAATAAAAAATACTTTAGCCATACATTTTCGCTTAACCTCGCAATGCTAAGGTTTCCAAAGGAAATTATTTCCTTTGGTCGCCGAAGGCAAAAAAGCCTTAGTCCGTAAAGATAATCGTCTTGCTCGCCGAAGGCAAAAAAGAAAAATCATAAATTGGAATGAGGAGTTTTTAATTAAAAAAGAGCAAAAAAAATATTGAAAGATTTTTTGCTTTTTGTTACAAGTATTTTACAAAAGTGCTGAGTCTTGATTTATGCTACATTTTGTCTGTTAAAGGCAGTTTTGCTGTAAACGATTCTGATTTTATCAGTTTATAATACGTTATTTTTTTTGGAGTTTTCATGTCCTTTCAAACGCTTATGCAACTTCTTGGTGGTGTTGGTATTTTCCTTTTTGCCATTAAGCTACTTAGTGAATCTTTACAATTATTAGCAGGCAATAAGTTACGCTCCTTAATTGCAGCGCTCACAAAAACTCCTTTACTTGGTGTAATTGTTGGTACTTTTGTGACTGTATTGCTTCAATCAAGTTCAGCAACAACAGTAATGACTGTGAGTTTTGTTGATGCAGGTCTTATGACTTTGAAGCAGGCTGTTGGCGTTATTATGGGCGCAAATATAGGCACAACGGTCACAGGACAGATAGTTGCCTTTAAAGTGAAAGATTTTGCCTACTTATTTGTTATTGTAGGTGTCTTGCTAAACCTTCTTTGCGCTTCACAGAATAAAAAATATTTGGGCACGGGCATTATGGCCTTTGGACTTTTGTTTATTGGTATGCAAACAATGGAAAGCGCGATGTACTTCTTGAGAGACAGAAAAGACATCTTCCTCATGTTTGCGCATAACCCTATTTTAGGCGTACTTGCAGGAACAGGGCTCACTCTCTTAGTGCAATCAAGCTCTGCAACTGTTGGGCTTACCATTGCTCTTGGTGCGCAAGGTTTATTGCCTATAGAAGCGGCAATACCTATTATTCTAGGCGATAATATAGGCACAACCATAACGGCTATGCTTGCAGCTATAGGCACAACGCGTTCGGCAAAGCAGGCAAGTGCCGCTCATGTGAGTTTCAATCTTTTAGGCGTGGCTATATTTCTTCCCTTCCTTCCCTTCTATGTGCCACTAATTCAACTCACAGCTGATAGCGTAACCCACCAAATAGCCAATGCGCATACCTTATTTAATGTGTGTAACACCTTGCTTTTCTTGCCTTTTGCAGGTCCTTTCACGCAATTGATACGAAAAGTTATTCCTGATGAAGAAAAGAAGAAAAAATCAGGCGCACGCTATCTTGACCCTCTTCTTCTCAAAGCTTCTCCTATTGTTGCAGTTTCAGCTTTAAAGAATGAATGCGACCATATGGCAAAAATCACAACAAAACAATTAAAAGCGCTTGAAGACGTGTTTTTCAGTGATAATGTAAAGAGAATAGACGCTGTTTTATCTGGTGAAGAAAAGCTTGACCTACTTACTCGCGACATAACTGAATACGCCGCACATATTTTACAACAGCCAATGCCTGAAAAGGTTTTGCAAGAAGTCTATAAGTATACGGCAGCAGCAAATAATTTTGAGCGTATAGGTGATGAAGCAAGTAATCTGATTGAATTTTATAATTTTAGAACTTCCTCAAAAGTAGACTTTTCTAAAGGTCTTATAGAAGAACTGCATAACATGTTCCTAGATGCAAGAAAAGCCTATGAACTGAGTTATGAATTTTTTGCAAATGAAGTGCAAAATGAAACAGTTGAACTCAAAGAAGAAGTAAAGAGAGAAGTTGAAGAACTTGTCAAGGAAATAAGAAAAAAAGAAGTTACATTCAGCACAACTGCTATGCTTGAGGTTGCTCAAGGCGCACAAGATACACAAGCAGAAAGAGTGTTTATCGACTGTATCCGCGCTATTGAAAGCATTGCTTACCGTTCAAGTAGACTTATAGGTCAAGAATAGCTTTTGTGCTTTATAAAAAAGCTCACTAATTGTTATATAAGGAAAAAATATGCCCCTTGTTTCTTTGGCAGATTCTTGTTCACACATTCCTCCCTTCTTGATTATGGATAT
This sequence comes from uncultured Desulfovibrionaceae bacterium, assembly GCA_964369675.1. Classification (GTDB taxonomy): domain Bacteria; phylum Desulfobacterota; class Desulfovibrionia; order Desulfovibrionales; family Desulfovibrionaceae; genus CAYJAZ01. The sequence continues at coordinate 10,798 of CAYJHE010000038.1, forward strand.
TTTGACAAAAGCTCAAGAAATGCAGAGGCAAGGTATTGATATTATACACTTAGAAATAGGCGAGCCTGATTTTGACACTCCAGCTTGTATTGTTGAGCAAGCCAAAAAAGCCTTAGATTTAGGCTATACACATTACACTCCTTCGCAAGGCTTGCTTGCTTTGCAAGAAGCTGTTGCTTGGCATTATAAACAGCAGTATGATGTGGATATAGACAGTAATCAAGTCTTTGTTTTTCCAGGAACTTCTGTTGCTATGCATTTAATTATGAATGCCTTACTTTGCCATGAAGACGAAGTGATTATTTCAAATCCTTGCTATCCTTGTTATGCTAATTTTGTATGCTATGGCGGGGGAAAAATAAGAGAAGTGAAAACCTATGAAGAAGATGGTTTTCGCCTTCGCCCAGAAGATGTTGCAAAAGCTCTCAATGCAAAAACTAAGGCAATACTTATCAATTCTCCAACAAATCCTACAGGTATAGTTATGGAAGAAGAAAGGATAAGGGCTATTGTTGATGTGGTTGATGAATTTGCAATAAAAAACAACGGGATAAAGCCATTAATCATTTCAGATGAAATCTATCATGGGCTAAGCTATACAGCAAAAGATAATAGTATATTGCAATTCACAAAGGACGCCTTAGTTTTTAATGGCTTTTCAAAAGCTTTTGCGATGACTGGCTGGAGGCTTGGTTATGCCATTGTTCCAAAGCAATATGTCAAGGGTCTTATAGCTCTTATGCAAAACTTTATATTATCAACAAATGCAATGACGCAATTTGCAGGGGCTTACGCTTTAAAAGAAGCGCAAGAGCATGTTTTGCGTATGAAAGAAGTGTATAATGAAAGGCGCATCTATGTGCTTTCTGCTTTGCGTGAACTTGGATTTCAGATAGCAGTTGAGCCTGAAGGCGCTTTTTATGTGATGATAAACGCAAGGCATTTAGCAAAAAAGTTTGATAATTCCCAAACAAGTTCTTCTGTTGCCTTAGCTTTTGATATATTAGAAAAAGCCCATATAGGCCTCACTCCGGGCAGTGAATTTGGTTCGCAAGCAGAAGGATTTTTACGCATTTCTTACGCAAATTCCATGGAAAATCTTAAAGAAGCAATGAGAAGGCTTGCCATTTATATACAGGAAAATCATAACACTTCAGTCTGATTTATGATTTTTTTGCCTTCGGCGACCAAAGGAGGTCACCCCCTTTGGAAACCCGAATATGAGCGGTTAAGCAAAAGTGTATGGCTAAAGCAGATAATTTATTTTTTTAATTTGCGAAAAAGTTTTAAGCTTCGCTTAAATACTGTTTCGCTTTAAAAATTGGAGATTATCCTACAGCAAGTTCAAGTTACAAATAAAGAGCAAGAAGTATGTTCACTTCGTTCACATGTGTTTTATATTAAATTAGAATGACGTGAAGATTATCATACTAGTTCAGTTTTTTGCTGTTCTTCTGCTTTTGTTCTTTAAAGAAGTGTGCTATAAATTAATAAAATAATTATGGTGAGGTTTGTATGACAACAAATTCTGTGACATATAAAGAAAAAGATGAATTGAGAAACTTTATCTCTTTAGCAAATGCAAAAGAGCCTGCTGAGCTTTGTATACAGAATGCAAATATTGTGAATGTCTTTAATCATGAGATATACAAAGATAAAGATTTACTTATTGCAAATGGAAGAATACTTGGCATTGTTCCAGCTAATACCGCAAAAGCAAAGATATATTATGACGCAAAAAAGGCATATATTCTCCCTGGTTTCATAGATGCGCATGTGCATATTGAATCTTCTATGCTTTCACCTGAAAACTTTGCAGGTCTTGTTTTACAAAATGGCACAACTGCCATTGTTGCAGACCCTCACGAAATAGCAAATGTACTCGGAATAAAGGGAATTAAATATATGATTCATAGCCTTGAACATGTGCCCTTGCATTCTTATTTCATGCTTCCTTCTTGTGTGCCTGCGACTTTTTTTGAAAATTCAGGTGCTGTACTCGATTCTGCAGAGTTAAAAACATTAATAGAAGAAGAATCAGTGCTTGGCCTTGGCGAAATGATGAATTATCCTGGACTATTATTTGCTGATGATGGTGTGATGAACAAGATGATGCTCGCACATACGCACAATAAAGTTGTAGATGGGCATTCACCCACTTTACACGGCAGAGATTTAGATGCCTATGTTGGTTCTGGTGTTAAAACTGACCATGAATGCACAACAATTGAAGAAATGCATGAACGCATTGAACGTGGAATGTATGTCTTACTTCGCCAAGGCAGCAGTGCAAAAGATGCTGAACACTTACTTTGTGCAGTAAATGCGCATAATGCGCATCGTTGCTGCTTTTGTTGTGATGATATAAGCGCAAGAGAAATTATTGAAGAAGGCTATATGCAAAGACATTTGCGTTTAGCTGTAAATAAAGGAATTGACCCTATCACGGCTATACAAATGCTTACATTAAATACAGCCACTTGCTATGGCTTACAAAACATAGGCGCAATCGCTCCTGGCTATTTTGCTGACCTTGTTTTTGTGGATAACTTACAAGATTTCAACGTCTTAGAAGTATATGTGCAAGGTGAAAAGGTGGCTGAAAATAATAAACTTCTTATAGAGCTTTTGCACGAGAAAAAGACTAAGAAGCTAGAAAAAGCAATGAATATAGCCCCTTATACAGTTAAAGACTTTGCTTTAAAGGCTTCGGGGGCATGCAGGGTGATTGGCGTGAACCCTTATTCTCTTGTCACTTCTTCGCTTGTTATGGATATAGAAGCAGACGAAGAAGGCTATTTTGACTATGCTAAGAATAAAGGTCTTTGTAAGATAGCTGTTTTTGAGCGTCATAAGGCAAGTGGAAATAGAGGACTTGGGCTTTTACATGGCTATATTGAAGAAAATCAGCTTTTTAATGGAGCTATAGCCTCATCTGTTTCTCACGATTCGCACAATATTGTTGTCATAGGTGATAGCGATGAAGACATGTATCTTGCTATAAAAACTGTAGAAGAGCATGGTGGCGGCATTGTTTTGGTCAAGGAAGGAAAAGTTGCAGAACTTTTACCCTTGCCAATAGCAGGTCTTATGTCTTATGATGATGCAGAAAAGGTAGCTGAAATTAAAGCGCGTATGGATAGTTTTCCACATGCAAAGGACATAGACCCTTTAATTTTGCTTTCCTTCCTTGCTCTTCCTGTGATTCCTGAACTCAAAATGACAGATCAAGGGCTTTTTGATGTAAACTCTTTTGCCTTTACAAGCGTGCAAGTGGATTAATTATGCGTATACAAAATAAACATTATACAACTATCTGGATAAATGAAGACGATTGCGTGCAAATTATCGACCAATGTTTTTTACCCTATAGTATTAATATAGTTGACATAAAAACAGTTGAAGAATGCTGCCATGCTATTTCTTCTATGCAGGTGCGCGGTGCAGGGCTTATTGGTATAACAGCGGCTATGGGCGTATATGTTGCTGCGAAGACTGCTCCTCATTTAGAGAGACAAGCCTTTTGCGATTATATGCAAGCATGCAGTGCAAAACTTTTAAAAACGCGCCCTACAGCGAAGAATCTTTCATGGGCATTAGACAGAATGAAAAGAGTGTGGCATGAAAAAACAAAGGAAGAAGCCCTCTTACTTGTCAAAAATGAAGCACTTGCAATCTTGCAAGAAGACATAGATTTTTGTAAAGCAATAGGCGATTATGGCGCTCAAATAATTGAAGAAATTTCTAAGAAAAAGCAAGGGGATACAGTCAATATCCTCACGCATTGCAATGCTGGCTGGCTGGCTTTTGGTGACTATGGTTCAGCTCTTTCGCCTATCTATATGGCGAGAGAAAAGGGCATAAAACTTCATGTCTATGTTGACGAAACAAGACCACGCAATCAAGGCGCAAGTCTTACTGCCTTTGAACTTTGCGAAGAAAATATTTCACACGAGCTTATTGCAGATAATACAGGCGGACATTTGATGCAACACGGTCTTATTGATATGTGTATTGTTGGAGCTGATAGGGTGACGAGAAATGGCGATGTTGCTAATAAAATAGGCACTTATCTCAAGGCTTTAGCAGCTTATGATAACAATATTCCCTTCTATGTTGCGCTTCCATCTTCTACCTTTGATTTTGACACACTCGAGGGTAAGGATATAGTTATAGAAGAGCGAAGCCCTTTAGAAGTAGAAAGCATGTATGGCGTGAAGTGTGATGATAAAGGAAATTTGCTTTCAGAAAAAGCGGAGTTTTTTAGAATTTGCCCACAAAAAACAAAGGGTAAGAACTATGCCTTTGATGTGACACCAGCGCGTTTAGTCACAAAGCTCATCACTGACAGAGGTGTGATTGACGCAAATGAAGAAGAAGTTCTAGGCATGTATCCCGAAGCACGGCTAATTTAAAAACAGATGTGAACGAAGTGAACATGCTTCTTATCGTTTACTGGTATTTTGAATTTGTTATATAGAAAATCTCACATTTTTAAAGCGAAACAGTATTTAAGCGAAGCTTAAAACTTTTTCGCAAAT
>CAYJHE010000039.1:0-15309 GCA_964369675.1 uncultured Desulfovibrionaceae bacterium
ATTGCTACCGAGGGATTTTAAGTCCCTTGTGTCTACCTATTCCACCACTCGGGCGCAGCAAGTATTTGCTGTGAAAATGTTTCTATCAACAATCTGTATAATAGTCAAGCAAAAAGACGTGCTTTTTTGAATTTAATTTTTCATTTTAGAAAAGTTTGTTATAAGCAAATATTGCAGAAGGCTTGTGTGTATATTTTAGAAAGAAAACTTCTTTTTCTTTACAGATTCGTGTGATATGAAGTAAGATTCCCAATTTATGAGTGTTTTATCCACTAGAAGAATTTTGAAGGTCAAATCTTTAGTAAGGATTTTCTTGATTTTACTACACATTTTTTTGAAAGCGACTTCGCTATAGGCTGGAAAGGTCAAGTGCATTTGCAAGCCGTCTGCTACTTCGAGTACATTGACTTGTTTTGCGCCTGCTTCTCTGAAAATTTCTTTTACTTCTGCTTGGAGATTTTCTTCTAATTCGTGCACTTCTTCAAAGGTGAGTTCTTCGTCGTATTCTAAAAGAGCAAAGACTTCAAAAGATGATCTTGACATAGCGCAAAACTCCTTACTTGTTATTTTCTCTTTTTTTGTTTAAACTATTTTTGTTGAAATTACAAGAAAAAGACTTTATTGAAATCAAGGAATAATATGTCAAAGATACGAGCAGATCAACTTTTAGTGGACAAGCAACTTGCAGAATCAAGAGAGAAAGCCAAAAGGCTTATCATGGCAGGAAAGGTTGCCTATATACCTAAAGGCAAAGAAGAAAGCTATAAAAACGAAGACCTTATACTTGTATCTAAGCCGGGAAACACTCTTGCTGCGGACACGACCTTCTGCCTTATTGGTCAAGAAAGATTTGTGAGCAGAGGAGCTTATAAACTATTGACAGCATTAGAATTTTTCAATCTTGATGTAAATGACTATACATGCCTTGATGCAGGCGCATCTACGGGTGGATTTACCGATTGTCTTTTGCAACACAATGCAAAAAAGGTTTACGCTATTGATGTAGGCACATTACAGTTGCACGAAAAATTGCGCGCAGATTCTCGTGTAATTTCAATGGAAAACACAAACCTTCGCCATGCTCAAAAAGACCTTATACCCGAAGAAATTGATCTTGTGGTTATTGACGTTTCCTTTATATCACTTACATTAATACTACCGCCTTGCATGCAATGGCTCAAAAAAGATGGAAAAATTCTTGCACTTATTAAACCACAATTTGAAGTGCAATCAAATCAAACAAAAAAAGGCGTAGTGCGCGATGAAGCCGTGAGACAAGAAGCTATTGATAAAGTTATCAATTTTTGTAAAAACACACTCGATTTAGAATTTCACGGAATAGTTCCCTCTGCGATAAAAGGCCCAAAGGGCAATCAAGAATACCTTGCTTATTGGAGTAAAAATGCCTAAAAGCACTGAAATAATAAAGGAAACACCACAAAAAATCCTTTTAATAAAGCAACGCCAGCTTGGTGATGTGCTCATGGGCACGCTTGCCATTGAAGCCTTGAAAGAAAAATTTCCCCACGCTCAAATCGACTTTCTCACTGAAAAAAAATGCAAGGCGATAGTAAAGAAAAATCCTTATATTACAAATGTTTTTACAATAGACAAGCAAGAGCAAAGTACTATTTTTAAGCAAATAGCTTTTTATAGAAGCATTGCCAAGAATAACTACGACACAGTTATTGCCTTGCAAACCTTGCCGCGTGTTATGCTGCAAGTTCTTTTTTCAAAGGCAAAATACAAGATAGGCCCACAGTCAAAGGCTTACAAAGACTGGCTTTTTACACATACTACAAAGACAGAACTCGAGTACCCTGCGGTAGACAATGTGCACATACTCTCTCCCCTTGGCATAATAAAGCCCCAAATTGGCAAGGGTGCTTTTTTCATAGATAACGAAGATAAAGAAAGAGCAAAACAACTTCTTAAAGAGCATAATTTCCCAGCAAAGAAGCGTTTAATCACACTTGATGTCACGCATAAAGATTTCAGACGCGGCTATCCTGTTGAGCACTACACAAAACTTGCAAACCACATACAAAATAATCTTGAAGACGTGTATTTCTATATCATGTCAGCCCCTGGTGAAGAAGAGCAAGTTGCTGCTTTTATAGAAAAAATCGAACATAAAGGCAGATTAATTTTACCTAAAAACTGCCCTCCTCTTGAAGTTTCAGCTGCTCTCATGTCCTTAGCAGACTACCATATTGGAGCCTGTTCATTTCCAAGGCACTTAGCTGTTTCTTTAGATATTCCCTCAACTTCTCTTATAAGCATAAGTATTGAAAATTGGGACTATCCTGACGAAAGACACTTAGTGCATCGCATTGATTTGCCATGTAAACCTTGCGAAGAACCTAAAAAATGCTTTAATCCGCGCTGTATTAATGAACTTTATCCTGAGCTCATTCAAGACAAAACTCTGCAACATATTATAGAGCACACAAAAACAAAGAGCTCAGATTTTTATACTTAAATATACTAAAACATCTCTCAAAAGAAAATTTTTACAAAAAATTTTCTTTTTCTTTTTTTCAGTTTAATAAAATCTTTATAAAAAGTAAAAGGTAAATTAAATTTAACTTTATCGTTAAAATCAGCAAAAAAATAATTATAACCCCTCAGAAGGCAACTTTAGAATTAAATACTTTATTTTCAACTGATTAAGCTATCTTTTTTTATACATACTTCCCCTGAAAGCAAGCTTCTAAAGAGCCTAAGTGAGAGAAAAATAAAAAAATATAAAAAAAATTATTTAAAAAAAAGCATAGGTTTTATCAATAAATTTCTAATTTTTATTGATAAAATTGCAATTTAGCAGTTAAATTAGAAGAAAGTCTTATTTTTTAATATATCAAAAATAAGAAATTTGCATAGTTAAGTTAAACTTATCTTAAATAAGCTAAATAGCCTGTTTTAAAATGATAATTATATGATATAATTATATTTATAGAGTAAAAACAAAAAGAAGCCTTACTTTTTTTTAGACTGCATTGACACAAAAAGTTTTCTTTTATACCCTATCTTTATATCTCAATTTTATAAGGAGCAATTATGGAAATTAACAAGAAAGATGTACCAATTGACGACTTACGTTCAGCCTTAGAGTATTTAAAAAATATTCCAGGTCAATATGTAGAAACCGATGTTGAAGCTGACCCACATGCTGAAATTTCTGGTATTTACCGTCACGTTGGTGCAGGCGGAACAGTTATGAGGCCTACAAAACTAGGTCCAGCAATGGTTTTCAACAATGTTAAAGGCCACCCTGACGCAAAAGTAGCAATTGGTGTTCTTTCAAGCAGAGAACGTGTTGCGCATTTATTTGGTTGTGCCCCTGAACATGTTGGTTATGCTTTAAACCATGCACTAGGCAATCTTAAAGAACCTATTGTTATTCCTAACGACAAAGCTAAATGCCAAGAAGTTATTTATAAAGCTACAGACCCTGGTTTTGATGTTGGTAAATTAGTTCCAGCTCCTACAAATACAGAAGAAGATGCAGGACCTTATATCACTATGGGATTAGTATACGCTTCAGACCCTGAAACAGGCGAATCAGACGTAACAATCCACAGAATGTGTATACAAGGCAAGGACGAAATCACTTTCTACTCAGTTCCTGGTTCACGTCACATTGGTGCTATGCGTGAAAAAGCTGAAAGAATGGGCAAACCTCTTCCTATTTCAATCAGCATTGGTGTTGACCCTGCTATTTATATTGCCGCATGTTTTGAGCCACCAACCACACCTTTTGGTTTCAACGAATTAACAATTGCAGGTGGATTAAGAAATAAGGGCGTTGAACTCACAAACTGTCTCACAGTGAATGAAAAATGTATTGCAAATGCTGAATATGTTATTGAAGGTGAATTATTACCAGACCTTAGAATGCGTGAAGACATCAATACAGATGTTGGCAAAGCTATGCCTGAATTTCCAGGCTATAATGGTCCAGCTAACCCAGCTCTTCCTATTATTAAGGTTAAAGCTGTAACAACACGCAAGAATCCAATCATGCAATCATGCATTGGACCATCAGAAGAGCATGTCAGCATGGCAGGCATTCCAACAGAAGCTTCAATCATTCAAATGGTTAATAAAGCTATTCCTGGTCGTTTATTAAATGTATACGCACACTCAAGCGGTGGCGGTAAATATGTTGCAGTTCTTCAATTCAAGAAAAACGGCCCTATGGACGAAGGTCGCCAAAGACAAGCAGCCTTGCTTGCATTTGCGGCATTCTCAGAACTCAAGCACGTTTTCTTGGTAAGTGAAGATGTTGACCCATTTGACTCAAATGACGTTTTATGGGCTATGACAACACGCTTCCAAGCTGATAAAGACATTATCATGCTTCCAAATGTTATGTGTCACCCGCTTGACCCATCAAACAACCCAGACTACGATGCTAACATCATGCAAAGAGGACTTGCAACAAAGGCTATCTTTGACTGCACAATTCCTTTTGCACAAAATGCACGCTTTGAAAGAGCGAAGTTTAAAGATTTAGATGCTTCAAAATGGGTTCCTAATTACTAAATTTATTTTTGTTGGAATTTCCACAAAATTCTTGAATTTAGAAACACTCTAATCTGAAAGGTATAAACGTAAGGCGAAAGCCTTACGCTTATACACTTGATTTCATTTGCAATAAGTATATAATCACATTGAGGAGAATAGTATGGAAAACATGCCTTTAGGCGTTATTATAAACTGCGCGGCAGTATTTTTTGGTGGATTGGTAGGTGCTTCAATTGGCGGAGCAATTCCAGAAAGAGTGCGTACAACTTTATCATTAATTTTTGGTGTTGCCTCAATGTCAATGGGTATTGCTTATATTGTAAAAATGAATGTACTACCTGCTGTTATTTTCTCAGTTATCGTGGGTACTGCAATCGGCGAACTCATCTTCTTAGAAAAAGGCATTGCAACAGGCGTTGGCAAGTCAAAAGGTCCTTTATCAAAAATCTTCAATACTGAAGGCAAGGGCGGCATGACAGGCGATGAGTTTATGGATAAATTTATTGCTATTGTTGTACTTTTCTGTGCTAGTGGTACTGGAATTTTCGGTGCTTTAGAATCAGGTATGACAGGCGACCACACAACTCTGATCACTAAATCAATTCTTGACTTCTTTACAGCTATGATTTTTGCCATCAGCTTAGGCTACATGGTTGCGCTCATCTGTATTCCTCAATTTATCTTCTTTATGTTGCTCTTTATGAGTGCTGGTGTTATTGTTCCTATGACAACTCCACAACTGCTTGGCGACTTCACAGCTACTGGCGGTATCTTGATGCTTGCAACTGGTCTTCGTATTTCAGGAATCAAGTCTTTCCCTATTGCTAATATGCTCCCTGCCATGATACTTGTTATGCCTGTATCATACGCATGGGTAAATATTATTGTTCCTATGTTAAAGTAATAAAATTCGACTATTAATATTCCACCTCTTGTTTTGAAGAGCGTCCCTACATGCTCTTCAAAACAAAAATAAAATTATTGGGTTAGATTATGAGAATTATTGTTGGTATCACAGGCGCAACTGGCGTTATTATGGCTTATTATTTGCTCAGAACCTTGCGTAAGCTTGAAGATTGTGAAATACATTTAGTTATTTCTGATGCTGGCGTAAGAAATTGGGAACTCGAAACAGATATGCCTATTGAAAAGCTCACCGAACTCGCTCATCACCTTCACCACAATAAAAATATGGCTGCAACTATTTCAAGCGGTTCTTTCAAAACAGATGGCATGATTGTTCTTCCTTGCAGTATGAAAACACTTGCTGGTATTACAAGCGGTTATTCTGACAATTTAGTTCTTCGCGCTGTTGATGTGTGCTTGAAAGAAAACAGAAAAGTGGTTATAGCACCACGAGAAATGCCCATGGGCAAGATACATTTGAGAAATATGTATGAAGCGTCAAATTTAGGCTGCATTATAATCCCTCCAATGCTCACCTTCTATAATGATTCTGACAATTTAGACAAACAAATAAATCACATTATTGGCAAAATCCTCATGCAATTTGACATCCAATCACCAGACTTCGTACCATGGCATGGTGTTGAGTAAATTTCGAGTAAATTATGCAAGAATACCAAGCTATTGTCGCAAAAGGCACAAAATACGAAATTTCTATAAAGGGCTACAAGTGTGGAAAAGATTATAGCCTCACTATTTGTGGCGGCGAAAAATTTCATATAGGCGCTGTGGCTTTAGGCTGTGTGTACAGCTATCAAAAATCTGAGGGGCATAATTCAGCTTCTGTGAGTGTTATTTCAGTACAAAATCATAAGGACGATTTTATTGCAAGAGAAATTGCAGATGTTTTTGCCAGAGAATTTGCCTGTATGGTCACTGTAACAGCGGGAATTCACGTTGACAAAGCAAGTCCAAAAGAAGTGCAAATTCTGCTTGAAAATTCACGCAAAGCCTATAATGAGCTTAAAGAAATCATTAAAAAAGACACATAAATTTTTCATATTTTCTTCATTTATGTCAATGGATAAATGTCCGTGAATAAATGACTATGGATAAATGACTATGCGCACAAAGATAGCACGACATGCCGGATTTTGTTTAGGAGTAGAGCTTGCACTTGAAAAGCTTGACAAAATTCTTTGTGTGCAAAATCAAGAAAATAAAACATCTTCAATAGCAACCTTTGGCCCAATTATCCACAATCCTCTTGTATTAAAAAGCTATGCAGAAAAAAATGTACGCATAATAAAATCTATAGAAGAGATTGAAGAAAATATGACGGTGCTTATAAGAGCACACGGAATCCCAAAAGACTTAGAATATAAAATCAAACAAAATAATACCCTCTTAGTAGATGCCACCTGCCCTAGGGTGAAGCATGCTCAGCTCGCCATAGAAGATGCAACACAAAAAACAAAAGCAAAGTACCCAAGTCAAAGCATTCTCCTTCTCTATGGCGAGCAAGAACATCCTGAAGTGCAAGGCCTCTTGTCTTATTCACACATACCCTTTATCGTGCTTTCACAAAAAGAGGACTTCTTTCCTATAGCCAAGCAATTGCCTGAAAACATTATACTTGCAGCTCAAACAACGCAAAACATTGAAATTTATGCACATATAAAAAACTATCTCAAAGAACATCATAAGGGCAATCTTATTGTGCTCGACACTATTTGCGATGCTACACACAAAAGACAAGAGGCAGTGAAAGAATTAGCTAAAGAAGTTGATTCTATTATTATTATTGGCGGAAAAAAAAGTGGAAACACAAAAAGACTTGCACAAATAGCAAGAAATCAAAACAAGCCTGCAATTCATATAGAAAGAAATGAAGAGCTTGAACAATATCAACTAGATAAAAGTTCAATCTATGGCATAACAGCAGGTGCGTCTACACCTAAAAGCCATATTATTGAAGTTCAAGACTATTTAGAAAGTATATAAGTTAAACTTGTTCATTTTAGCTAGGAAGAATTTGTTAAAGACTTTTCTGACTTGCTATCTTTTTTTTGTGCCTAAGAACCTCATCAACATCTTTAAGTATATTAAGCACTTCTACAAATATTTGATCTTTACAGCTTTCTTTAAGATAACCCAGAAAAAAGCTTTGACTCTTAGGCTGTTTTTCTGTTTCAAGGCGCACAAGTTTTCCTTCAGCAAGTTCTTCTTCAATCAAGAAGCTGTTGAGAAAAGCACCACAGGTAGTTTGGGGAAGTGCTTTTACGATAATACTTGAAGGCAACACTAAGCTTGGGGGTGGCATGGGGATATTAAATTCTTTAAAAAATCTGTATATATGCCTTGAAGTCCCAGAGCCTAGTGGCGGAATAATGAGTGGGATTGTAGATAGAGTCAAAAGAGAAACAGGCTGTTCATCTACAATAGGGTGAGTTGGCGCAACCACCAAGGGAAGGTCAAAACTAATAAATTCCTGCTCTTCTATATCCTCATAAGGAAAACCTCCAGCCTGCACAACAATATTTACTTCTTTATTTTTCAATTTTTCAAGGGCAATTTGAGAGTTTTCATTCACAAATACAACAGGCAGTGAGGGCATCTTTCTGTTGATACACTTATACATCATAGGCCCAAGCACACCGGCAACATAGCTGTCCATGGCAATGACAAGGGCTTTTTTCTCGTCTTTTTTTATGCTTTGAATTTTATCATTTAATCTTTGAGTGTGGTGGAAAATTTTCTCTATATCAGGAAGCAATTGCTGAGCTTTTTTTGTCAATTTAAGCTTTCCGCTTTTTCTGCTAAAAACTTTAAAACCCAATGCCTCTTCAAGGTTTTTTATCTGTATACTTACAGCAGGTGCAGAAATTTCCAAATGATTTGCCGCTGCTTTAAAAGAATGAAACCTTGTTACTGTGTAAAAAACATTAAGTTGATTTAAATTTACATGAAAATCCATAAGCTAACTACTTTTACATTTATATTATTTAAAGAAAAAGCTCTTAGTATAAGGCACTTAGCATAAGAAAAGCACATGAGGAAAAAATTCTTCCATCATGTGCTTAATTATATACGAGCTAGTTATTTATTTCAACTTTTTAATTCTTCGATCAGCGCAGAAAGTTGTCTTGACTGGTCGCTCAATAAGGCAACTGCCTCACTTGCTTTTTCCATCGCGCTTGTAGTTTCATTGACAATATTTGAAACAGATTCAACTGATTGTGAAATTTCATCAGAAGTTGCTGACTGCTCTTCACTTGCAGTGGCAATGGCTCTAATGCCATCTGCACTGAGTTCTGCCATTTCTAAAATACCAGATAAAGACTCACCGCTTGTAATAGCAAGTTTTGCAGCTTCTTCAATGCTTTTCACAGTTGAATCGATTTGCTGTACATTAAGTGTTGTACTTTGCTGTATAGCTGAAATAGCACTTGAAACATCGCCTGTTGAAGTCATAGTTTTTTCAGCAAGCTTACGAACTTCATCTGCAACAACAGCAAATCCTCTTCCTGCTTCACCTGCTCTTGCCGCTTCAATAGCTGCGTTTAGCGCAAGTAGGTTTGTTTGGTCGGCAATATCTGATATAACACCCATGACTGTATTGATAGATTGTGCATGTTCTGCAAGTTCAGCCATGCTCACTCGTATAGCCAAGGATTCATCGCGTAGAAGTATCATAGTGTCTTCAGATTTTTTATTGATTATCGCGCTTTCATTAGCCTTTTGTTTTGTATTTTCTGCAATTTCTGCACTTTGATTTGAATTTTTTGCAACCTCAAGAACAGTAGTGTTCATTTCGTCCATGGCTGTTGCTGTTTCTGTCATACGCATAGCAACTGTATCAGCTCCTCTTGAGGAAATTTCAATCTGCTCTGTCAATTGTTCTGAAACACGAGCAATAGTATTAACAATAGTTTCAAGCTGTTCTGCTGCTTCGTGTCTACCGTCAGCTAAAGCTTGCTCAGCTTCATTGATGAGCTTTACTTCTCTGTTACGGTCAAACACCATATCCACATAGCCAATATGTTTACCATTTGGATCTACAAGAGGTGCTGCCATAGCTTTAAAGTGTCCCATACCAGGCTGTTCAAAATCCACCTCATTCACACCGCGCAAACACGACTCAATAGCACAATTGTTTGTTTGGCAAATAGAAGCGCCCCAAACATGACAAGGCTGACCAATAAGTTCTTCAGTACTTTTGCCAATCATATCGCGCACTTTCTGGTTAACAAAGGTAAACCTTCTATCTACATCCATTGCAGCAAGCGGCGATGGAATACAGTTTAAAATAGATTCATACCAATAGGCCTGCTCTTTGAGCTTATCCACCATATCGCTAAGTGCGTGCGATAAAATATCAAATTCATCTTTTCTGCTAAAAGTTGGAGCTTTTGCGTTTTTTTCACCATCAGCAATATTTTTTGCATATCTTGCCAATTGCTTGATTGGGCGCGCAAAATAAATACCCACATAACTCACAGCTAAAAGCATAAGAAGAAGAACACCAAGAGCACTTAAAATAGTATTTTGATTCGCGTCTGCTTGTGATTTAAAAACATCACTTGCAGGCAAACCTATAAACCACATACCAATAGTTTTATTATCTAAACGCTTTGCAGGCCAATAGGCAGCAAAGTATTCAACTCCCTGAATTAAACTTTCTCCAAAATATATTTGACCTTCGCCAAGCACCTTTTTCTCAATTGTAGCATTATTTAGTCTTGTGCCTGTTATACGCTTTCCACTATCGTCTTGAATATTTGTCATAAGACGCGTATCACCAAGGAAGAAGGTCACTTTAACATTCAAGAATTTGCCAAGCCAGTCAATAAAACTTGGGTCTACAAGTGAATTACCTATAGAAACAGTTCCTACAACTTCATTATTATAGTATATGGCTGTGCTTGCACGCAGAGCAATTCTTCCTTCTATTCCCTCAACAAGACTTGATGTTGCGTTTCCTTTAAGCGCAAGAGCAATGCTTTCTTGATTGAGCATACTATCGCCCTTTGTAGCAGAATGTGTTCTTATGAGAGCAACACCCTTTGCATCTGTGAACGTGACCCCAGAAACCCCAGCTTTATTCATAATGTCTCTTGCAATTGTCTGAATCTCAGAAGTGTTATTCTGATAAATTGCTTCAGCAAGACCTTGATATTCAGCAGCAAACTTGACTACATGCAATAGTTCTTCTTGTGATGCCTGTTTAATTGTCTCAAAGTGATTTTGAGCTTCATGAATTTCATCGTCTAAAACAGCTTTCAAAGTGTGTGAATAATTAAAAGTTGAAACAAAATACACAGTTCCAGAAGAAATGAGTAAGATGATAATAAGAATAAACACAATTTTTTTTGTTATTGACAGCTTCATAATACCTCCACGTAAGCAGCACATCTCTATCGCAAATAAGAAGAAATCTTTTCCATAATAGTTTATATCGGCACTCTTTGTCAAGGCATTAGGTTAATTCTTACTTTAAATTATTGACATTATTAATCGAGAAACATAAAGTAAGCAAAACTTTTAAGGATTTTTTATGATTATCTTCCCTGCTGTTGACTTACAAGACGGTAAAGCTGTTCGCCTAAAACAAGGCAAGGCCAATGAAAGCACTTATTATGGAGACGCACTTGAATTTGCCCTCAAATGGCAAGAAATGGGCGCGCAATATCTGCACCTTATAGATTTAGACGGCGCTTTTGATGGCTACAGTGCCAATGCTAAAGCAGTTGAACAAATTTGCTCTACTCTCACTATTCCCGTGCAACTTGGTGGTGGTATTCGCTCAAAAGAGCACGCGCAATACTGGTTTGACAAAGGCGTAACCAGACTCATTATAGGCACAATGGCGCTTGAAGAACCTGATAAGTTTAAAGAATTATGCCAAAGCTTTAGTGGCAAAATAGGTCTTTCACTCGATGCCTATAAAAATGTACTCAAAACGCGTGGCTGGGTTGAAGATTCAAAGCTTAGCTTGGAAGAAGTTTTACCAAGAGTTGAAAAAGACGGTGCTGCTTTTTTAATATATACAGATATAGAAAGAGACGGCATGCAAACAGGCTTTAATTTTGACGCACTAGAAAAACTAGCAAAGCTCACAACACTTCCGCTCATTGCAGCAGGTGGGCTTGCTACTATTGAAGATGTACAAAAAATTCACACACTCACAAAGAATACTTCTTTTGTTGGCGCAATCACAGGCAGAGCCATATATGAAGGAAGCTTAGACCTCAAGCAAGCTCTTACTTGGATTGAAGCGCAAAATCAATAGAAAATTCCACATGTAAACGCATAATGTAAACACATAATTATGAGCTTTATATTGTCTAATTTTTCACATAATCCCTTATTTTTTAGTAAGGGATTTTTTTATAGCCCATAATGAGTGAGTAGAATTGAATAAACTCATTTTTTTTTCTTATTTAGTGCTTTTTTATGCTCTTTTCTCACTTATTCGAAAAAATTCTTTTTTTCACAAAGTCAAAACAGAATTCTTTTTTAAATAATACAAATAAAATCGAATAGTTAGACATAATGCAAACTTCTTGTTTTTTAAAGAGATTTATTGACTAAATTCTCATTTTATTGTATTTTTAGACAGAACTTTATTATAAACAATGTAAATTCCTAACCTTGGAGGCATTATGGGTCTCTCACGTCGAGATTTTGTTAAGTTATGCACAGGTTCAGTTGCAGGATACGGAATATCATCTATGTTCCATCCCCTTGTGCATACAGCACTGGCTGAAACTCTTTCTGGCGAACGTCCACCGGTGTTTTGGTTACAAGGCGCTGCTTGTACTGGCTGTTCTGTTACAATTTTAAATGCAGCACACCCAGCCATTGCCGATGTACTTTTAAAAGTCATCAGCCTAGAGTTTCACCCAACAATTATGGCTAGCGATGGTGCTAGTGCGACTGAAAATATGTTTAAGGTTGCAGAACAATTTAAAGGTCAATACTTCGTTGTAGTTGAAGGCGCAGTTCCTTTAGCTGAAGATGGCAAATTCTGCGTTGTTGCTGAAGCTCATGGCAAAGAATACACCATGACTGAAATGCTCAGAAAAATGGCTCCTGATGCGGCGGCAGTACTTGCTGTTGGCACTTGCTCATCATTTGGCGGTATTCCGGCTGCAGAAGGTTCTGTAACAGAAACTGTCAGTGTAAAAGCGTTTTTTGAAGAAGAAAAAATCGCAACTCCTGTAGTTAATATTCCAGGTTGCCCACCTCACCCTGATTGGATTGTAGGAACAGTGGTTCTTGCTCTTGAAACCATCAAAGAAAAAGGTCTTGCAGACGGTCTTGCTACTGTTGTGACCCTTCTTGATGACGATGCTCGTCCTATTCCTTTCTTTGGAAACAATACACACGATTCATGTCAATGGCTTCCACAATTTGATGAAGGCGTTATGGCTTCTGTTATCACAGATAAAGAAGGCTGCCGCTACGATTTAGGTTGTAAAGGCCCTATGGCTATGTGTGATTCACCAACAAGAAAATGGAATGGCAAGGTTAACTGGTGTGTAGAAAATGCGCTTTGCATTGGCTGCGTACAACCTGATTTCCCTGACGGAATGAGCCCATTCTATACTTTTGAATAAGAAAGATATTAACTAAAAATCCTTTTTAGGAGTTACTTTATGGCTGATAATAAAACTATCCACATTGACCCCGTCACCAGAATTGAGGGTCACTTAAAAGCGGAAGTCACTTACGATAATGGTGTTGTCACAGATGCCAAATTGTCAGGTGGTATGTTCCGTGGTTTTGAACATATTTTAAAAGGTCGCGATCCGCGTGACGCTCCGCAAATCACACAACGTATTTGTGGTGTTTGCCCTGCTTCTCACGCAATTGCTTCTTCTTCTGCTATTGAAAATTTAGCAGGTGTTCATGTGCCTACAAATGGACGTGTGACAAGAAACCTTATTCAAGGTGCTAACTACTTACAATCACACATCTTGCACTTCTATCACTTAGCAGGTCAAGACTTTATTCAAGGTCCAAACACCCCTCCTTTTGCTCCTCGTTTTGAAGATCCTGATCTTCGTTTAGACAGCAAAACAAACCAAGTTGGTGTTGATCAATATTTAGAAGCTTTAGATGTAAGACGTACTTGCCATGAAATGGTTGCCCTCTTTGCAGGACGTATGCCACACTTACACGGTGTTATGCCTGGCGGTGTTTCAGAAATTCCTTCAAAAGAAAAAATCACTGAATACGCAGCACGTTTTAAAGGCGTTCGTAAATTTGTTGAAGAAAAATACATTCCTATTGTATATCTTGTTGCTTCTGCTTACAAGAATCTCTCTACCTTTGGTCAAGGTAACAGAAACTGCCTTTCTTACGGTGTTTTCCCAACAAATGACGACAATACAGAATTTTACTTCAAGCCAGGTGCTTACTATAATGGCAAAGATCAAAGCTTTGACATCAAGAGAGTCACTGAACAAATGAAGTATTCATGGTTCAAGGAGCAAAAAAGCGGTAACACACTTACTGACATGAATGCAATCCCTGACCTCAAAAAAGAAACAGGTTATTCTTTCTGTAAAGCACCTCGTTACGATGGTCAACCTATGGAAGTAGGTCCAATGGCTCGTATGTGGATTTCTAATAGAGAAATTTCACCTACAGGCCAAAAGTTACTCAAACAATACTTCAATGTAACTGCGAAAAACTTCCGTGATTTAGGTGAAGATTTAGCCTTCTCACTCATGGGACGTCATATTGCTAGAGTTGAAGAAACATGGCACTTACTTGATATTGTTGAAACAAATCTCAAGCAAGTGAAGTTTGATGAACCAACATTTGTTGAAATTTCACTTCCTCAAGAAGGTTTTGGATTTGGTTTAACTGAAGCTCCACGCGGTTCTTTAGTTCACTATATCAAAACAAGCGAAGGCCTTATTGATGACTATCAACTTCTTCCTGCTACATTATGGAATATGTCTCCTCGTGATGACAATGATGTACGCGGACCTATTGAAGAAGCTCTTATTGGTGTTCCATTAGTAGGCGAACAAAATTCACCTGTAAACGTATCGAGACTCATTCGCTCGGTAGACCCCTGACTTGGCTGTGCCGTGCATGTATTGCACGCTGATGGTACACAAGTTGAAATGTTAGAAGTTGAATAATTTCTAAAGTCAAATATGTGTTAAAGGGAGGCTTTGCCTCCCTTTTTTCATTTAAGAAAGTTTTTTTAGTTTTTAGTTTTTAGTTTTTAGTTTTTAGTTTTTAGTTTTTGACTCTAGTCTTCGTGCTTTGTTAGTTCATTGACAAGCAAGTTTATTCTTCGTTTTTTATTTGTTGCGCTCCCCGCGCGGGGGCAAAGGAGGGTGCTAGGGTTGCACCCTCGTACCCTCTTTAATAGATAGATTTTGACTTCGCTTCGCTCTGTACAAAATCCTCGCTCACAATTTGCGTGGAAATTGCTTCGCTCGCTAAAGAGCAAACTCCCGCCACCTGCTTAATACATTGTCGTAATGTCTGCTTGAAGACAAAGCGATGCCTTGAAAGATTTCCCTTTCACTTTGTTCAAGAAAAATCTTTCGGCAAGTCGCTCTTGCTAAAGAATTAGTGACATCTGCGCAGACAAAAGACAACGACAATGTATTCAAATAGTGAGGCGACTGTTCCAGTCTTTAAACTAAATAGATAAGGCTTACGTCTTCGTATATTATGATATTGTTTTTTTGACAGCATTCCCCTCTTTCTTTTAACCAAGTCTGACTTCAAAGTTACGCACTTCGCTAAGAGGAATTGGCACTTGCCTTTTGTTGGCGCAGCTTCTATTTTGCTCGAAGGTTAAGCGTGCTGATGGCACTTTATGAACGAAGAGAATAAAGT
>CAYJHE010000040.1:0-7259 GCA_964369675.1 uncultured Desulfovibrionaceae bacterium
AACCGCTCATGCTCGGGTTTCCAAAGGGGGCGTGCCCCTTTGGTCGCCGAAGGCAATAATAAAAGAAAAAATAAAAAGCATAAATCCAAACAATGTGACTTTGACATCTATATAAA
The DNA here is from genome assembly GCA_964369675.1 of uncultured Desulfovibrionaceae bacterium. Lineage (GTDB taxonomy): Bacteria > Desulfobacterota > Desulfovibrionia > Desulfovibrionales > Desulfovibrionaceae > CAYJAZ01. The sequence continues at coordinate 117 of CAYJHE010000040.1, forward strand.
GAATGCTTATAGTAAATCATCTTAATTAAAGGAAAACTGTATGTTCTCTCGTTTTGAAGTAGATTATTCTCTTTGCCTTATTGCAGACACGAGTTTTTGCGAGGGAAAAGAGCTTATTGATATTATTATGTCAAGTGTTGCAGGGGGCGTAAGCCTTGTGCAGTTGCGCGAAAAAAATATGGAAACACGCGACTTTATAGAACTTGCCAGAGAAATCAAGAAAAATTTACTTGTATATGAAATTCCGCTTATTATTAATGATAGGCTAGATGTGATGCTTGCATCGCAAACAAGCGGTGTGCATGTTGGGCAAAAGGACATGCGTGTTGAGGACATACGCCAACTTCTTGGTGACGCTTGCATCATCGGAAAATCCGCAGAAAATTTGGAACAATTAAAAGAAATTTCTAAGGAAGATGTGGACTATATCATGCTGCACCCTTTATTTAAAGAAGAAGTCAAAACAGAAACTATAGAAGCTATAGGAATGGAAAACTTAGTACGAGCTCGCTTTGAAACAGCCAAGCCTCTTCTTATAGGCGGCGGAATACAACATGAAGATGTGCGCACTATATATGATGTGGGCATAGACGGAATTGCACTTGCTTCAGCTATTTGTTCAGCAACTGACCCTATGCTTGCGGCAAGAGAATTTCGCAAATTACAACCGATGGATTTAATGAAAAAATTTGAAAGTATTTCACAAAGCATAAAGCCAAAAGAAGTGGATACAAATAAAATTTTTGAAAACTTTTCAACTGAAAATAAAACCATGCAATAGGTGTTTATGAAGATGTATGTACAAAAAAATGCGATGTCGCTTCCCCAGCTCATTGTATTTATTTTAGTTTTAGGGGGATTACTTGTAGCAGGATTTTTTCTTACCATGGCTTTATTGCCGTTAATACTTGTTTTTATAGCCTATATTTGGTTTAAAGTTCGCAAAGCAAGGAAAGCATTTCAAGAAAGATACGATCAAATGCAGCAAGAAAGGTATAATCAAGAAGAAAATGCGCAGGCTTATTATGTGGACGCAAAGGACTACGAATATTCAGAAAGCAGTTCAAATTCTTCACAAAATGAACAGGCTACACCATTAAAATATAGAAATACTGGCAAGCAAAAAGATGAAACTATCATCTATGACATTGAGCCACAAGATTATACTATAGAAGAAAAGAAGTAAGTCATGAATTGGCAAGAAGAAAAGCAAAAATATATTGATAATATGCGTACCGTTGTTGTGAAAGTAGGCTCAGCGGTATTGACAAACGACAATGGCATTGACAGAAAGGTATTAGAGAATATTGTTGAACAATTAGCCACACTTGTCAAAGATGGCAAGAGGGTGCTGCTGGTTTCTTCAGGCGCGGTTGCAGCTGGAAGGGCGGCTTTGCGTTGCTATGACACGCATGAAGCTCTTTTGGAAGGCTTGTCGGGAAAGCAGGCTGCGGCTGCAATTGGGCAAGGTAAGCTTGTGCATATGTATGATGAGCTTTTTATGCAACATGGACTTTTATCTGCGCAAGTTCTTCTCACAAGACTTGACTTTAAAAACAGAGAAAGATTTCTGAACGCAAGAAACACCTTGATGAAATTACTTGATATGAAGGTAATTCCTATTATTAATGAAAACGACACTGTTTCTGTGCAAGAAATAAAGTTTGGTGATAATGACGCACTTGCTTCTTATATATTAAACGCTGTCGAGGGCGAACTTATTATTAACCTCACTTCAACTGGTGGCGTATTTTCAAAAAATCCGCTGAAAGTAAAAGAGAAGGAAGAAATTCCGCTCATTTCTTGTATTGATAATATAGATGAACTTGATTTAGATCTTCTTTGCGGCGGAAAGTCGGCTGTAGGCACAGGGGGCATGTATTCAAAACTTCTTTCAGCAAGAAGAGCTGCACAACTGGGTGTTCCCACCTATATACTTCCGGGCAAGCAAGAAAATGTTATTATTGACGCACTAAAAGCACATAATGATAAATACGGCACATGGGTAGTTGCGTCACAGCATCATATTTCGCGTAAGAAGTATTGGCTTGCGTATAAGTCAGAACCTCATGGTTCTTTGCATGTAGATGACGGCGCAGCAAAAGCCTTACTTGATTCAGGCAAATCCTTATTACCTGCTGGAATAACAAAGGTTGAGGGCGACTTTAAAGAGGGTGATATTGTGCGCATTGTACATAATTCACGTCCCTTTGCTGTTGGTCTTATTAACTATTCTAGTGAAGACATGAAGAAAATAGCAGGAAAGAAAAGAGTAGAGGTTGCTGTTTTACTTGGCAATGCGCATTACCCTGAAGTCATACACAGAGACAACATGCTTTTGAATGCAGCAGTGTGACATGTTTTGTAATATAGCAGTCCTATCAGCGCCTTACGCTATATATACCTATGCTTTGCCAAGCTATATTCCTCCAAGCTGTATTTTTAAAGGAGCAAGAGTGGCTGTTCCTCTTGGCAATGGCTCTTTACGCTTGGGTGTTGTGACTGATTTTTTTGATAAACATAACCTTGATGAAAAAATTGCTATACGCGAAATTGTGTGGCTTTTAGATAAAGAAGCTTTAATTAATGATGAACTTGTGAGCTTAGCTGAAAACTTAAGCGCAAGACAAGGGCAAAGTATTGCACAGATTTACGCAAATATCTTACCGCAAGCTTTCAGAACAACGCAAAGATTACGCCTAAAAGAATTTAGAGAAAAGGCAAAGCCTAAACTCTATACCTTTAAAGTTCTGCAATCCTTATCTTACGAAGAATGCTCTTGCCTATTTCACGCTTTCTATACTTCTTCAAATGCGCAACACAAAGTAGAACTTATTGAATTAGCTCAAGAAAAATCAGCATCTGAACTATGCTTTTTGCAAAAAGACCCGCCTTGGAATATAAGACCAAATGCCCATAAGCAAAAAGAGCTTTTAGACTACTTGCACAATAATGGAAATACGAGTGTTAAGGTCATCACAAATGCCTTAAGTAAGGACGGTAAGGGTATACAAAACACGCTTACTTCTCTTGTGAAAGCAGGGCTTGTTTCTATTCAAGCTTTTGAAGTGAACGCAGATGACGAAGCAGAAGCAGAAAATAAAAAAATTCTAGCCTTACTTGAGTCTACCTTACTTTCCTCTAAAACAGAATTTACTTTTTCTCATGAACAAAAAGAAGCCATAGAAAGAGGTAAAAAGGTTTTGCATTCTCAAAAAGCTGAATTACGCCTACTTTATGGAGTGACTGGCTCTGGCAAAACAGCTGTCTATCTTGAATTAGCTAAAGAAGCTCTTTTATTAAAACGCTCTGTTTTCTTGCTTGCACCCGAACTTTCCCTTGCGTTGAAATTAAAAAAAGATGTGGAACATTTTTTACCAAATGTTAAAATCTATTTTTCGCATGGCTACCAAAGCCCCATGCAAAGGGCAAAAACCTATAAAGAATTAGCAGAAGAAGAAAGACCTTGTTTCATAATTGGAACACGTTCTGCACTCTTTCATTGTTTGCATACAAAGCAAAATATTGGTCTTATTGCCTTAGACGAAGAGCACGATGCTTCCTATAAACAAGACGAGAAATTTTTCTACCACGCAAAAGAAGTAGCTCTTTTTCGCGCGCAAAAGCATAAAGCACTTATGCTTATTGCCTCTGCAACACCAGATATAAAAAGTTTTTACGCAGCAAAGCAAGGGCAAATCCCCTATAATTCTCTGCTTACAAGAGCAAAGGGGACAGTTTTACCCGAAATTGAATTAGTAGAAATGCCAAAAAGTTCGGAAGAATTATTGACTGAACAATCTTTACTCGCTCTCAAAAACTGCTTGCAAAAAGACGAACAGGCTGTAATTTTACTCAACAGAAGAGGCTATGCACCCATACTTTATTGCCTTGATTGTAAGGAAGTACAAAAATGTCCGCATTGCTCTATCTCTTTGACATACCACAAGAAAAGAGAAAGCCTTAGCTGCCATTATTGCAATTACACAAGGCCTTTTCCTTCGCCTTGTGCAAAGTGTAAATCCATGCATTTCTTACCCTTAGGCGATGGAACAGAAAAGCTTGAAGAACAATTACAAAACTTCCTATTAAAAGAAGGTTTAGACAAGAAAATTTTGCGCCTAGATAGAGATTCTACGCGTAGACACGGCAGTATAGAAGAAATTTTAGCACGCTTTTCACGCAGGGAAGCATCTATATTAGTGGGAACACAAATGCTTTCAAAAGGACATCACTTTGCACATGTTTCCCTTGCTATCATTGCCGATGCAGACTTGACCTTGAACTTTCCAGACTACAAAGCAGCAGAAAGAACCTTTCAATTACTCGTACAATCCGCTGGCAGAGCAGGCAGAGAACTTGATGACGCAAAGGTTATTATACAAACAAGAGATACAAAGCATTATTGCTGGGAATTTGTGAAAAAACACGATTACGAAGCCTTTTACGCGCACGAGCTTTCTTTAAGAGAAAAAAGGCTGTATCCGCCTTTTATAAAACTTGCGCTTATTCGCATACAGTTTCCCATGACAATGAAAGACTCTTCAAAAATATTAGATACAATAAAGAATCAATTGAAAATTTCTTCAAAAAAATACGATGTACGTCTTCTTGGCCCTATAGCTTCCCCCTTAGCCATGATACAAAACATGAAAAGATTTCAATGTCTTCTAAAATCACAGCAGTGGTTAAGCATAAGGCAAGTCTATGGTGAATTGCAAAAATTAAAAGCCGAAAACAAAGAAATGAATGACGTGCGCCTTATCTTGGATATAGATCCTATTAATATGCTGTAAAAATTTTTTTGAATTTATCCAGCTTTTAAACTGATTGAACCTTCAATCAATAACACAAATAACCTATTGACATAATAAATCTTCTTTGTTAGATATTGATTTACTACTTTTTTGGAGGAATTATGTCAACGAAAATACACAATATGCTTCAAGAACAAAGAACCTATTTACCGCCAAGACATGGAAAAGACATTGCTAAGATTAGAAATAAGCGTGAATATGAACATTTAAGGCAGTATGCGCAAGAAGATTCTGACACTTTTTGGGCAGAACGAGCGGCAAACTTACTGCATTGGTATAAGCAATGGGACACGGTCAATTCAAGTGATTTTTCAATACCAAAGGTTGCGTGGTTTGAAGGCGGTAAACTTAATGCAGCTTATAATTGTGTTGATAGGCATAATATTACCGAAAAAAGAACAAAGGCAGCTCTGATATGGCAGGGTGAAAAAGATTCGGAAGTAAAGGCATATACTTACCAAATGCTTTATACTGAAATTTGTCATTTAGCTAGTGTGTTGAATACTTTAGGCGTGAGAAAAGGAGATAGAGTAGCCTTATATCTTCCTATGATTCCAGAACTTGTTATTTCCATGCTTGCCTGTGCGCGCATTGGCGCTGTTCATACTGCTATTTTTACTGGCTATGCTGAGGGCGGCGTTCAGGGAAGAATTTCTGACTGTGAAGCAAAGCTTGTTATCACAGCGGACTGCCTTATGCGAAATGGCGAACCAAAACCATTGAAAGCAAATTTAGATAAAATATTAAATTCATGCCCAAGTGTAGAAAAAGTGATAGTTGTTAATCGTGGAAACCAAGATATTGCCATGCTTGAAGGCAGGGATATGTGGTGGGAAGATTTGATGAACGACTATAATCTTGACCCAGACTATCCTTGTGAATCTATGGATGCAATGGACCCGCTTTTCATTCTACACACCTCAGGAAGCACAGGTAAACCTACTGGTGTTGTGCATTCAACGGGGGGTTATCTTACCTATGCTGCCCATACAACGCAGTGGGTTTTTGACATGAAGGATTGCGATGTTTATTGGTGTACAGCTGATTGCGGCTGGATTACAGGGCACACCTATCTTGTCTACGGACCTCTTTCTTTAGGTGCGACAACAATTATGTTTGAGGGCACTCCAACATGGCCTAAGGCAGACAGATTTTGGAAGATAATTGAAAAGTTTAGGGTAAATATTTTTTATACTGCACCTACAGTTTTGCGTTCGCTTATGCGCCTTGGCAATGAATGGACTGAAATGCACGACCTTTCTTCACTTCGCATACTTGGTTCTGTTGGTGAGCCTATGAACCCTGAAGCGTGGATGTGGTATCATACGCAAATAGGAAAAGAGGACTTGCCTATTGTTGATACATGGTGGCAAACGGAATCAGGCGGTGTTTTACTCTCACCTCTTCCTTATGCTAGTGTGCTAAAACCGGGTTCTGTTTCAAAACCATTGCCTGGCATTGAGGCTAGGGTTATGACTCTTGACGGCAAGGAAGACTATTATGGAACAGGCGATGGCGGACATCTTTGCATTAAAAAGCCTTGGCCTGGACTTATGATAAATGTGTATAAAAATCCTGAAAAATTTGCTTCTTATTTCAAGCAATTCCCCGGATATTACTGGTCTGGTGATGGTGTGAGAATAGATGAAGACGGGCACTATTTCATACTTGGAAGAATGGACGACTCTATTAATGTTTCAGGGCATAGACTAAGTACAGCTGAAATTGAATCTATTCTTGTAGAGCATGAAAAAGTAGGCGAAGCAGGTGTTGTTCCAATGCCGCATGAAATCAAGGGTGAAGCTATCTATGCCTATGTTGCTTTAGTAAAAGGAATTGAGTGGACAGAAGAGTTGCGCGAAGAACTACGCCAATATGTGCGTAAGAAAATCGGTGCTTTGGCATGCCCAGACAAGGTTCAATTTGTGGCAGAACTTCCAAAAACTCTTTCAGGAAAAATACTTAGACGTATACTAAGAAAGATTGCTTCAAGTGAATATGAAGCTATAGGCGATGTTACTTCGCTTGCACACCCTGAAACAGTGGATAACATTATTGCAGGGCATAAAAACTTGATGAAAAATCTGCCTGAAAATGATATCTCCGCATTAAAAGAGTGTAAGCAAAAAGAAAGCAAGCCAAAAGAGTGTAAAGAAAAAGAATGTAAAGAAAAGAAGCCAAAAAAGAAAAATGGCAAATAGCTAAAGAAGTAAAAAAGGTCATATAAGAAACTTATATGACCTTTTTTGTTTTTCTAATCTATTCTAAGCTGCCCTAATCTACCCTAATCTATATGATAAGTAGATTTCCTAAACCTTCTGTTTGT
>CAYJHE010000040.1:7359-11276 GCA_964369675.1 uncultured Desulfovibrionaceae bacterium
GCCCTAATCTACCCTAATCTATATGATAAGTAGATTTCCTAAACCTTCTGTTTGTTATAGGCACATAAACAAAGGTGTATAAAATGCCTGATAAAATATACATAAAAAAGAGAGGAAATAAAAACATTCTTGGATGTGAAAAAACAACCACAAAGATAAGTAGTACAATAACAATAAATTGAAGTGGGTGCTTTTTTGCCCAGTCAAATTCCTTGAAAGAAAAATAGCGCACCCTACTCACCATCAAAAGCCCTGTGAGCATACAAAGAGCAAGTTGAAAGTAAGGACTTGTCATAAAAGGAAAAAGACTATTAAAGGGAGCAAAAAGAATGAAGGAAGCAATAACCGAACCAGCAGCTGGGCTTGGCAGACCGATGAAAAACTTCTTTTCATTAGGCTCTAGGGCAGCAGAAACATTGAAACGCGCAAGTCTTAATGCGGCGCACGCCAAAAACAAGAAAGAAACACCAATACCTGTTCTGCCGTAGTCAATAAGTGCCCAATACCAAATAAGTAAAGCAGGTGCCATGCCAAAAGCTATGACATCAGCAAGAGAGTCGTATTGCACACCAAATTCGCTGGAAGTGCCTGTAAGTCTGGCAACTTTTCCGTCTATTCCATCTAAGAAAGCAGACATGAATATGCAATAGGTTGCTTGCTCAAATCTGCTTTGTGAAGCAAAAACAATGCTCAAAAAAGCGAAAAAAATAGAAGAAGTAGTAAAAAGATTTGGAAGAATATAGATAGCTCTTTTTCTTAAAGCTGTTTTTGGCTTTTGCGCTGGAATAACAACTTTATCTTGACTTAGATCAGGATTTTCGTGCTGATTATTTTCTTGCATAATGTTCCTTAATGTGTTGTATGACAAAATTTTCGAGAAAATACTTTGTATATTTATATAGATATTTCGCAAAAATAATTACTTAACTAACAAAGAAAGGCTGCCCTATTCTTACTTTTCACGCATCAATAGCTTTCAAGCGCGTGAAATGCTAAGAACAAATTCTTTGTCGCTTTTATTGAATACGCTCTAGGCTTCTTTTTGTTTTGCTAAAACAGTTTCAGCTGCAAAAACCTTTTGCCCAATAGAAACTGCTGGCGCGTAGCTGTCAGGAAGGTAGATGTCTACTCTTGAGCCAAAACGTATCATGCCAAAGCGCGCGCCCTTGTCAAGTTCATTACCCTCTTGCACCTTGCAAACAATTCTGCGCGCAATAAGACCTGAAATTTGCACAAAGGTCCATGTATTTTTTTCTTCGTCTTCCATTTGGTAGGCACAGCGTTCATTATCAGTACTTGCTTTATCAAGTGCGGCATTGAGAAATAAGCCAGGGAAGTATACAATTTTCTTGACTGTTCCTGTTACAGGCGCTCTATTTACATGCACAGAAAAGACATTCATAAAAACAGAAATACACAGCCTATTTTCACCTGAGATAGGGTCTTGCCTAGAATTTATGCGAATGACTTCACCATCTGCTGGCGAAACAGCAAGTTTTTTATCTTGAGGTGTCACTCTTTCAGGGTCTCTGAAAAAGTGCAATGTGAAGAAGAAAAGAACAAGGGAAATAACAGTTAAAATTTCCCATTCTAAAAGAGCAAATGAAAGAGTTGTGAGCAAGAAGAAGACTAAAAGTGGATAGCCTTCGTGCGCTATACCATATTTTCCTGCTGGAATTATTGTTTTCATGCGTATGTTCCTTTGAGTTTTGACTCATTATTTGTTTTGAAGTGAAAAAAGTATAGTATATTAATTTGTTTTTGTAAAATGATGATTTCTCTCTTTTAAAGTTACATTGATAGAGCTTGTGCACGCTCTAGCCAAAATTTATCACTTTATTCAAATTTAATATAAAAACACATGTGAACGAAGTGAACATGCTCCTTACCCTTTGTTCGTAGTTATCATTAACTATGTGAGTGTTATCAATTTTTAAAGCGAAACAGTATTTAAGCGAAGCTTAAAACTTTTTCGCAAAGAAAAAAGAATAAAATGCTTTAGCCCTGCATGCTGCTTAACCGCTCATGCTAAGGATTCCAAAGGAAATTATTTCCTTTGGTCGCCGAAGGCAAAAAAAGCCATAAAGAGGAATGGCATACCAAAATCCATCTATTTAAAGTCAAAAAAATTTGACAATTGTATTGAAGTGGAGTAAATTTTTAAAAAAATTTTACACAGGTTTTATTATGAAAAAAATACTTTTAATTGCCTTTACGGCATTTTTTATTTCTTATGCCCCTGCTTTTGCCAATCAAGAAGCCTTAAATACCGTAAAAACGAGCATTGACCAAGTAGTCGCAATTGTTTCAGACCCAACTTTTAGCAATCCTTCTACACATGCTGCAAAAGAAGCTGAAGCAGAAAGTATCATTATGCAACTATTTGATTTTAGTGAGTTTTCTGCGCGTACTGTTGGCAGAAACTGGAGAAACTTTAATGAAGATCAGAAAAAACGCTTTGAAGATGCTTTCACACATTTATTAAGAGATACCTATATAGATTCACTCGAAAGCTATAATGGCGAGCAAGTTTTGTATGATTCTGTGATTGAAGGCAATAATGGAACAAGAGTTGAAGTGCGCACCTTTGTTCTTGCTGATAACAAAAAAATCCCCTTTGCTTTTCGTATGCTCAAAAAAAATAATACTTGGCTAGTCTATGATGTGCTAATAGAAAATATAAGCCTTATAAAAAACTACAGAGAACAGTTTGCTTCCTTTCTCAACTCTTCAAACCCTGATGAATTGATTGCAAAAGTAATTGAAAAAAACAAAGAACTTCACAAGAAATAGTTTATAACACTAAAGAACAGGGGAGAGATTTTTATGATAAACCTGCCAAAAAAAGCAACTGCACTCAAGCTTTGTCTTGCTTTACTGCTTATAAGTTCGCTTCAACTGCAAGGCTGTGCTTCAAAAGACTACTACGATGAGCCAAGCATAGCTGAGCAAAGCGATTTTGACTTTGAAGAAGAATATGCAGAAGATGTTGCGCCGCAAGTAGAAGATCCTTTTATGGGCTTCAATAGAGCCATACATGGTTTTAATGACTTTGCCTTGCTCAAGGTGATTAAACCTGTGCACCAAGGCTATGCTTATGTTGTACCGCAAAAAGTACGTTCAGGATTTGGAAACTTTGCCGACAATCTCGGCTTTCCTGTTCGCTTTCTAAACGCACTTTTACAATTTGACCTTGGTGGCGCAGGGGTTGAACTTGGTTCTTTTCTTATTAATTCAATGACTTCGCTTGGCTTTGCTGACATTGCAAGCACGAAGGAAAAGTATCATTACTATAATAAACAAGCGCATTCTTTTGACACCACACTCGCACGCTGGGGCTTTGCAGAGGGCAATCCTCTTATGCTTCCTATCTTTGGCCCTAAGAGTGTGAGGGGTGTTGTTGGTTTTGTGGGCGATGTTGTCATGGACCCCTTAGCCTATGTGCTTCCTGTTGAAGCAACGCTCATACAAGGCGGAATCACTTTTAGCACACTTGATGAAATCTATGTCCCTTACGAACAGTTGAAACAAGCTTCTATTGACCCTTATATTGCTGTGAGAGACGCTGTTATTCTTCAACAAAGACATAATACAAGAGAACATATTATAAAGCTTAGAGAATTATATTTCTAGCTATATTTTGAAAAACACATTTAAGAACCCGTTTTTTATAAAAGACTGGTTCTTTTTTTTTACTTTTTGAGATTTAAAGCACACTTGTGTAGTTTGCCTATTCACAAAAAATGTGCTAACAAGACACATGTTAAATTAAATTTACTGTAATAAATATATTTATTACATGTAAAGAGGAGAGAATTATGCATACTAACAATGCATTATCGAATTTAAAAAATCGTTACAAGGCAGTGCTTAAAAAATGCACGCTTATAAACACTTTTGGCACTCTTGCCCTTGCA
>CAYJHE010000040.1:11376-13149 GCA_964369675.1 uncultured Desulfovibrionaceae bacterium
GGCACTATCAATGTGATTGTGAATGATTTTAACTCCAGCTCTGCAGGTATGTATGTGGGGGCACTACCAGGCGGAAATGTCACAATGACAAATAGCAAGGACATAACAATATCGTCTTCGGGTGCAGGTGTTCCTAATATGGCCATTTCTGGTATGGCTACTGAACTTGGTAACTTCAGCGCTTCTCCTGCAAGTCCTGCTTCAGGAAATATCACCCTAAGCAACAGCGGTACAATTACTGTCAATGGCGGCGCAAATGATGGAAGGGCTTCTGGTATGTATCTTGCTGGAGATAACAGTTTCGTGCATAACGTGAGTAATACAGGCTTTATCAATGTGACTAATATTAACTTAAGCTTTGGCAATACAGCCTTTGAAGTCTTGGGAAGAGCTAAATATAATGTGAATACATGGGCACTCTCTTTATATGATAGAAATGTATACGATTCCGTCTTTGCTTATACTGTAGACGATAGCGCGTCAGTGAATTTTGCTAATTCACATCTTATTTTACGACCAGGCACTGCAAGCGAAGGCTTTGTTTACGGAAAAGAATACGCCCTTACTAATATGATTAGCGCGATTGATGGAACAAGCACTGCTATTACAAATCCAACTTCTATTAATGGCGCAATAGCAAAAGTTTCTACAGAAGTAGACTTTTTAGAAGCAAGACTCAACAATACAGACCCAACAAAGCCAAGGCTTTCTCTTGTAAAGAATGAAGAAAAATTGCCAAATGCTGAAATGGCAAGCATCACTCTTGCGACTAATCTTGAACACTTAAAAAGAGTAAGCCAAAGTGTGAGAAATTCCCTTTTAACTATCTACAAACTTTCAAATATGAATGAAAGCACAAATGTTGCCGACAATGGTGAGCAAGTAGGCCTTAGTGCAGGTTCAAGCGAAATGCAGAGTAAGTGGTCTGTCTTCCTCACTCCTTATGCTTCTTACACAGACAACAGCAAATACGATTATAGTTTAGATACTTACGGTATAACTGGTGGAGCTAATTACAACTTCAGCCAAGCTTTTTCTGCTGGTTTCCACTTAAACTACAGTGCAGTTGATAGCAATGCTGATGATTTAGATGGCGATAGTTCTTCCTTTGCCTTTGGTGCGCACGCAAACTATTTTGTAAATCCAAATTGGTATGTAGGCGGTCAAGCAACAGCTGCCTTCACTTCTGATGATATTGAATATTCAATCAGCAACCACAGCGCGGAAGACGACTTCAATTCATCTGCTTTCATAGCTACATTGAACACAGGTTATATATTTGAAATAAATAAGAATAATATCATTTCCCCTGAATTTGCCCTTAGCTATCTTTATGCAGATATGGGCGGCTATAGTTTAAACTATGCTGCACCTTATGATTTGTATAATATGAGTATTGGTGACAGTTCTTATTCTGATCTTTATGCAAGTCTTACTCTTTCATGGCAAGGTGAACTTGCTCTTTCAAAGGGACTTCTTTTGCCTAGCATTTCAATGGGACTTCGCCAAAGTCTTACAGGCAACGACTTTGATTCACGCTATGTGATGTCTGGTATTGCTGATGTTGCTACTGTTAACATGGACGACACAAGCTTCACTACAAATGCTGAACTCAACTGGAATTATAATGATTTCACTATAGGCGCAAGCTATAATGGTGAATTTGGCTCTACACAGCAGTCACATACTGCGGGTGTGAAGTTTATCTATAGTTTCTAGGATATATTTCTAAATTCACTCTTTTACGTTTTTACTGCCGAAAAGTGTCGTTTT
>CAYJHE010000040.1:13249-15157 GCA_964369675.1 uncultured Desulfovibrionaceae bacterium
TTTTCGTTGTAACATTCACAAAATCTTTGAATTTGGAAACACACCCTAGTCCTTTTTTCTTCGTAAAACTCTAATTGAAGAAAAATGAAATAATGACTTTGTCAAAAACCTAAAGGGAGCTTTAACGCTCCCTTTTTTTAGGACTTTTCTTCTGTTCTAAAAAAGCGTATAAAACTCTCAAGCAAAAACAATTTCTTAGGATTTCTATGTTATCAATATTTCTTTTTCTATTGCTTGGCTCAGTGAGCGGTATTATTGCAGGTCTTTTGGGTATTGGCGGTGGCGCAGTTATTGTTCCTATCCTTGTGATGATTTTTTCCTATACAGGAGTTAATCCGCAGTACATTCAGCACATTGCTTTAGGAACTTCTATGGCAACAATTATCGTTACCGCTATTTCAAGCACAAGAGCGCAGCACAGACATAATGCCGTGCGCTGGGATGTTGTAAAAAGCATTTCTCCAGGAATACTCATTGGCACTTTTGCTGGAAGTTATCTTGCTTCGTATATCTCAAGTGCTTCGCTCACTATTTTCTTTGTATGCTTTCTTTATTTTGTAGCCATACAGATGATTTTAAATCTAAGACCAAAATCAACACATGCTTTGCCATCAATGCCAAAAGTGAGCGGAATTGGTGTGATAATTGGGGGCATTTCAAGTCTTGTGGGCATTGGCGGTGGAACTTTAACTGTGCCTGTGCTTAGCTATTATAGCGTGCCCTTGCATACAGCTGTTGGAACCTCTTCTGCTGTGGGCTTTCCTATTGCTGTAGCAGGTACCTTTGGTTATATTCTTGGCGGCTTGAATCTGCAAGATTTACCCTTCGGAAATATAGGCTATGTGAATATACTTGCCTTTGTTTGTATTTCCTTTGCAAGTTTTCTTACTGCGCCTTTTGGGGTAAAACTTTCCCATAAGTTACCTATAAAAGTATTGAAGCGCGTTTTTGCTATTTTCTTAGTCTTTGTTGCAACTAATATGCTTTTAAAACTTTTGTAGTAAAATTATAAATCTATCAATTCAATATTATTCAGCGAAATGCCCGAACCTAAGAAGTTTTGCCCTACCTTAGCAAATTGTTCTCTATCGTCAGTAGTGAGAAAATGCGTTTTAGGACTTGTATGACAATGCAATAATTCATATTTTTGCAGGCTCTCTTTCACACTTTGAGCTGTAGTGTGTGCTGAGTCTACAAGCATAATATCATCGCCAACAACATTTTGTATAGCCTGTGCAAGCAGAGGGAAATGTGTGCAGCCAAGCACGAGAGTATCTGGCTGTAAAGGATTATTTTTATTAAAGAAACCCTCTAAATATCTTTGAGCAATGCCTTCAACTATATAGCCATGTGTAAGTCCGTCTTCAGCAAGAGGAACAAAGAGTGGGCAAGCGATAGATTGAATGTAAGCACTTGGATTTATTGCCTGAATAGCGTGCACATACGCACCTCCCCTTGTTGTTGAAGCAGTTGCTATAACGGCAATCCTTCCGCTTTTTGTCACAGAACATGCAGCCTTTGCCCCAGGTTCGACAACGCCTATTACTGGTATATCTGGGTAAGCTTCTTGCAAAAGCGGCAAGGCAACAGAAGTTGCAGTATTACAAGCAACGACAAGCAACTTTATACCCCTGTTTACAAGCACAGCAGAAGCTTGAAGAGCATAGCGTGTAATTGTTTCATTACTCTTTGTGCCATAAGGAAGGCGAGCAGTATCACCTAAGTATATATATTCTTCGTCAGGAAGATTTTTCCATAAGGCACGAAGTACAGTAAGACCACCTACGCCTGAATCGAATAAGCCTATTGGATTTTTTGATGAAATTTGCATATACCACTCGCTTATATTATGGTGTGTTTCTAAATTCATTCTTTTGCGTTTTTACTGCCGAAAAATGTCATTTTTGC
>CAYJHE010000041.1:0-15083 GCA_964369675.1 uncultured Desulfovibrionaceae bacterium
CAAGTGCCAATTCTCTCTTAGCGACAAGCAAAACTTTGAATTTCGATTTTGGTTAAGCATGATAAAAATCATTACATCTTGCAAAAGATTTATTCGTAGATTTATTTTTATTCAACATTGTTTTTTAAGGAAAGGGGATAGTTTGAAAGGGGAAAACCTCGTTTTTTTCAAAAAAACGTGGTTTTCCCCTTTCAAGAATAAACAATTTCAACTTAGCCACATCTAGAATGTGAGCAAGCTGGGCAAATATGACAACCTTCTTGGAAAATCATAGATTCACCGCAATCAGGGCAAGCTACTTTTCCATCAAGAGCTGAATTTGGTGAGCTTACCTTACTTTGTCCTTTGAGATAACGGGTTTCTAACACATACGCAATTGCATCAGGGACAGATAAAAGCATACCTTTTTTCTGGAATACAGGATATTCTCCGCCAATACCCTTGATTTGTGAAACAATGGATTTCACATCAATTCCTGAACGTAGAGCAAGTGAAACAAGACGTCCTATAGCTTCTGCTTTTGCAGTGACAGAACGGCCTGATTTTCCAATAGTTGCAAATACTTCAAATGGATTTCCGTCTTCATCTTCATTCACAGTAAGATACATCATTCCAAGACCAGTTTGGATTTTTTGTGTGAATCCAGTAAGATAGTCAGGTCTATCCTTTATGATGATATGCCCTTGCGGACTATTTTGATCTTTTAATTTCTTTTCTGCTTCGCCAGTATAGAGCACTTGCACTTGCTTAGAACCGTCTCTGTAAACTGTGACGCCCTTACAGCCAAGGGTGTAGGCTAAACGGTAGATTTTATCAATATCTTCTATAGTTGCAGAGTTGAGAAGGTTAACTGTTTTTGAAACAGCATTGTCTGTGTACTTTTGAAATGCAGCTTGCATGCGTAAATGCGCTTCTGCTGAGATATCCATTGCAGTAACATAGACTTCACGGATTTTTTCAGGGATAATATCAATACCTTGTACGCTTCCGTATTGAGTAAGAATATCCATAATTTCAGGTGTATGGAGGTTATTACTTTTTAATTCTTTTTCAAAATATGGGTTGATTTCAAGAAGCCTTTCGCCGTCCATAACATTTTTTGCAAAACATAGTGCAAATAATGGCTCAACACCAGATGAACATGAAGCAAGAATGGAAAGAGTGCCTGTTGGCGCAATTGTAGTAATAGTAGCATTGCGTATTGGAGCTTGCTTTTTGAAGATAGATTCTTTGAAAGCAGGAAAAGCACCACGTTCTGCGGCTAATGCTCTTGAAGCTTCACGACCTTCATCTTGTATAAACTTCATAATTTTTTCGGCTAATTCAATACCTTCTTCGCTTGCATAAGAAACATTCAATAAGAAAAGAAGGTCTGCAAAACCCATAACACCAAGGCCAATTTTACGGTTTTTTTGCACTTTTTCTTTTATTAAATCAAGTGGATATACAGAAGCATCAATAACATTGTCTAAGAAGCGTACAGAAAGATGAATTACTCTTTTAAATTCTTCCCAATCGATGCAATCAAGAGCCTTTCCTTCTTTTGGTAGATAGAACTTAGCAAGGTTGATTGAACCAAGGTTACAAGCTTCATAAGGCAATAAAGGTTGCTCACCGCATGGATTTGTTGATTCCATTTCGCCTTGAGCAGGAGTTGGGTTATCTTTATTTATACGATCTAAGAATACAATGCCAGGATCGCCTGATTGCCATGCTTTTTTTACTAAAAGATCAAAGACTTCTTTTGCATTCAAAGAACCTTTTACTTCTTTTGTTGCAGGGTCAATGAGGTTAAAGTCTTCAGATTTTTCAACTTTTTGCATGAAATCTTCTGTAAGTCCGACAGAAAGATTGAAGTTATTAAATTCACCGTCAATTTCTTTTGCAGTGATAAATTCCATAATATCAGGGTGATCTATGCGTAAGATACCCATATTCGCACCTCTGCGCGTTCCACCTTGTTTGATTTGCTCTGTTGAAGTGTTAAAAATGCGCAAAAACGAAAGAGGGCCAGAAGCAACGCCACCAGTTGTGCCTACGATAGAATCCTTAGAGCGTATGCGTGAGAAAGAAAAACCTGTACCGCCGCCTGATTTATGTATCATGGCAGCATGCTTTACAGCATCAAAAATTTCTTCTACAGAATCTCCTACAGGTAAAACAAAGCAGGCTGCAAGTTGTCCTAATCTTGTGCCAGCATTCATAAGCGTAGGTGAATTAGGAAGAAAAGTTGATTGCACCATAAGCTTGTAAAAATCTATAGCTAAATCATCAGCTTTATAGGGACTTTTTTCATACTTGCTCTCTTCATTTGCAATAGTACTTGCAACACGCCAGAACATGCTTTTAGCATCTTCTGTTGTCTTGCCTTCTTCATTTTTCTTAAAATATCTTTTTTTAAGGACAACTAAGGCATTTTCAGGTAAAATCGGTTCTTCTAAGTTTGCTGGCATAGTGAGCATAAAAATGGACCCCTTGTATTTAAGTTAATATTATTGGATAGTTGAAAAAAATATCTTGCTTATAAATGAGAAAATATTCATAAGCAAGAACTTTTCTTACTATACTCTTTAAATAAAATTAAGCAAATCTCAAGAAGTAAATCCAAACTTTCTATTTGCGCTAATAGAGCGAAACTATTTTTTTTATACCTCCTAAGATACTATAATTTCATTCTTAATTTTTTTTTCATTTTTTTTTATACCCTATTTACTGCTAAAAAAAGCTTCCTTTTTCTATCTTTAATTAATAGCTTAAAGTACGCAGAATTGAAATTTTTTATAACAAGCATTGATAATTTAATAAAAAGTAATTATTATATTTTTTCTGTACAAAATATTAAGAAAATGTAAAAAGTCTATAGACTTTTGATAAATTAAAACATATATTTTTTTATTTTTTTTGTACAAATTACTTGACATTTCATAAAAATAGTGCTTATATATAGAATATAAAGCAGTTATACAAATTAAACATTTTTACTTCAAATATCGCAAAATAAAAGTAACTATCTGTATTTATTGTTGTTTTCTGTTTGCTTTCTTTAACGATAACATTTTTTTACATGTCTTTTTTATTGACAAGCTATTATTTTCTTTGCTAAAGCATTTTAACAATTCTTAAAGATTCCAAAAAAAAGGTGAATAAAGTGAAATTTAATAAAAACTTTCTACCAATATCTAAGTATGCAAGTCTAACACTTGTTTCTATTCTCGCTCTTTGTGCGAGTGCTGAAGCTGCCCCTATGAAACCTTTAGAAGATTCATTTGGAACAGCGCATAACGTAACTCTCAAGCCTTCAAATGTGCCTGCTACTCAAGCTGTACCAATGCCTAAGGAAGCTGAAGCAAAAAGCTATGAAGTGACTGATTCAACACCGGCTCATTTAAATCCGGCAAAAAATCCACTTATAGTTATTGATTCAAACAAGAAGCTTCCACTTTCAGACGCACATGAAGCTTCAGTTTTTGACACAATGAACGGTGTTTTACTCTACTCTCCTTCATTGAAGTCAATTCGTGAAAACAGAACTTCTTTACAATATGAAGTAGAAAGAGCTAAGTCTGGCTACTATCCATCTGTGGATTTAAATGCAACTTTTAGCTATGGTTATGAAACTAACTTCGCTGCTAGAGGCGGTAACAGTGGAAAAAGCCCTAGTGTTGAATACGAACCAGCTGGAACAGCGGGTCTTTCAATCACTCAAATAATTTGGAACGGCATGGCTGTTGCAAATTCTATTGATTTCAACATCTTCCGTGTAGAATCAAGTGATCACAGAGTTTTTGATAATGCAACTACTCTTGCTCTTGAAGGACTTATTGCTCATATTGATCTTATAAGAACAGCAAAGGTGCTTGAACTTTCAAAAGCCTATGTTCAAAAACACAAAGAGATTTTAGCTCAGCAACAAGCATTAACTGCTTCTGGTATCACAACTACTGTTGATGTTGTGCAAGCACAAGGTAGCCTTGCAAGCGCACAAGCTGATGCACAAGATGCTGAAAATGCCTATAACTTAGCTGTGAACAACTATGAACTTCTAACAGGTGTTTTACCACCTATGAACTTACACGATGTTCCACTTCCAACACAGGCTATTGCACAACCTAGCGAAATTTTACAAATTGCTATGAATAAAAACCCTAAAATTAGAGCGCTTAACTCTGATTTCAAAGCTTCTTTAGAAGAAATCGAATTAGCAAAAGCTGATTATCATCCACAAGTATCTTTATCATATAATTTGAACTATTCAGATCCAAACATTGATAACGATTCAGAAACTGAATACGAATTAAATCACGGTGCTGTTCTTGGTATGTCGTGGAATATCTTCAATGGTTTTGAAACTAAAAACTCTGTATTAGTTGCAAAAGCAAATTCTCGTACAGCTCGCCAAGACACATTAATTCAAATCGACGAAATCAAAGCTGACGTAAAAAATACTTATGATAACATGATTAACTCACAAAAGCGTAAAGGTTTTTATGAAGAAGCACTTCTTTATAACCTTTCTACAAGAGACAGCTACCTTAGCCAGTTTACCTTTGGTACTAGATCTTTGCTAGACGTTTTAGATGCTGAATCTGAATTATACAGCACACAAGTACAGCTTCAAACAGTTTCAGCAAATGTTATTGTAAATGCATGGAGAGTTCTTGCTTTACAAGGCACACTACTTGATGAATTAAACATTACTATGAATACATTTGCAACACCGATTGATTAAGATTACAGTTTCATTCCTCGTATTATCATTAATCAAGGGACAGTATGAATAACACAACTCAAATGAATCTTGAACAAGCTTCATCTGCGAAAGCAGATGAAGCTTCTGCGCGTTTTCAAAACAATGTTGATGAAAGCGCTACTAAGGACAAGTCTACACATGGCTCGCGTATTGATTTAAAAAAACTACCACCTCGCGAACCTGAAAAACCAAAAGAAGAAGCAGTCGAAACTGAGAAAGTTGTCGAACTTGATCCTCATGTTCTTAAAGAAAAGCAAAAAGAAGAAGAAAAACTTAAATCAAGCACTGACATAGGTCTTGCTCCAAGAGAAGTTGACTTCTTTCCTCCTCTTGTCCAAGCCTATTCTACTTTATTTTCGCTTAAGGGAAAGCAAACTTCTTGTAATGCCATAAACTTTGCCTTAGGAAATAATGTTCCATCGCCTGCTGCATGCCAAAGAGCTGCAAAAAAGCTTGGATTAAATTCTAAAATCGTACACAAGCAACATTTAAGTGATATTTCAAATATTGTTCTACCTTGCATCTTGATTTTAAAAAACCAACAAGCCTGTGTTCTAGTAAAAAAAGAAGCTGACTTTTCAGAAGTTATTTTTGCTGAAAACGGACTTTCTCCTTCGCAAATTGCTACAGATGTTTTAGAAGAAGAATATTCTGGCTATTGCGTTTTTGCCTCGCTTGATCCTCTTGCAGATAAACGTATAAATAGTATTGTAAAAATTCAATCAAAGAAGTGGTTTTGGGATGTTGTTATCCACTACCTTCCGCTTTACCGACAAGTAATTTTTGCTAGTATTGCTATAAATATTCTTGCTTTAGTTGGTCCGCTCTTTTTTATGAATGTTTATGATAGAGTTGTTCCAAACTTAGCCTACGACACTTTGTGGGTACTTGCTGTTGGTGTTATGGCTGGCTATATATTTGAATTTATTCTCAGAATCCTGAGAAGTAACTTCACTGACAGAGCAAATAAAAACATAAATACCATTGTTACTGCAAAATTAATGCAAAAAATAATGGAAATGCGCCTTGAAGACAGACCTGATTCTTCAGGTGCACTTATAAACCACATCAAAGAATTTGAATCTTTGCAGGACTTTTTCAGTGCTGTGAGCTTACTCACTGTTATTGACTTTCCTTTCTTGCTATTATTCTTATTTGTTGTCTTCTTTATTGGTGGCCCTGTTGTCTTTATCCCAATTATCGCTATCATTATTCTCATCACAACCATATTGCTTATGCAATATTCTATTAAGAAGTTTTCACAACTTAACCATCAATCAAATGTCGAGAAAAACGCGCATCTTGTTGAAATGGTTACAGGTATGGAAGCTATTAAGATGGCTGTTGCTGAAAACAGAATGTTGCAAATCTGGGAAAAAGTTGTTGCTTTTTCAGCTGAAATTTCTGCAAATACAAAGAAAGCTACCACCATTGCTGTAAACTTAGCTACCTTCATAAGCCACTTTGTTTCACTCTCTCTTATAGTGTGGGGTGTATACCTTATTGGCGAAGCAAAGCTCACTATGGGTGGCCTTATTGCATGTAATATCTTGATTGGGCGTTCTATGTCCTTTGTTATGCAAATAGCTTCCTTGATGACACGCTATCAACAAGCGCAGGTTTCTCTAAAAGTTCTCAATCATCTCATGGATTTACCATCAGAAAGACACTCAGGAACAAACCTTATTGACTTTAGCGATCTACCCCACTCCTTAGAATTAACACGCGTAACCTTCTCGTATAAAAATTCTCACTTGCCAACTATTAACGAAATAAGTCTTGTGATTAAACCTGGTGAGAAAGTTGGTATAATCGGCAATATGGGTTCAGGTAAATCAACACTTGCTCGCCTACTTTGTGGTTTATACATCCCAACTCAAGGCGCAGTGAAGTTTGGCGGAGTTGATTTAAGACGTCTTGATATGTCTGAATTTAGAACAAGGGTTTCATTTTTGCCGCAAGAACCTCTGCTTTTCCACGGTTCTTTACGCGAAAATATCGCACTTGGTTCTATCCATATACCAGATCAACTTGTTTTGAGAGCAGCTTGGATTTCAGGTGTACACGAATTTGTTCAGCACACTCCTGAAGGCTATGCTATGCAAGTTGGCGAAAAGGGACAAAACCTTTCAGGCGGGCAAAAGCAAGCTGTTGCACTTGCAAGAGCTTTATTGCACGATCCTGATGTCATCATTCTTGACGAACCTACTTCTAATATTGACGGTGCAACCGAAGCGCGTATTAAAGCAAGGCTTAAAAAGGTTATTCCAAACAAAACGCTTATCATCAATATGCATAGAATGAGCTTGCTTGACCTCACAACAAGACTTATTGTGCTTGAAGACGGTAAGGTTATTGCTGATGGACCAACAAAAGAAGTCTATGAAATGCTTACTAAAAAACAACAGTCTGCAATTTCTAAGATGGAAAAAGGGCAAGAAAAACCTGATACCTTTACCGAAGCAAGCCCTTCTACTGAACACATAAAGATAGAATCAGATAATAACGAACAAAGGATGAAGGTGCAAAACCCAACTCCAATTGCTGATTAATAGAATGGCTTGAAAAGAATGCAAATTCTTCTCAAGCCTTATTCATACTAGAGAAGATACATTTTTCAACTCTCTATTTTACAATAACTTTCTCTATTTTTTTTCTTAAAGTTTTTTGACTATTTTCCTTCTTTAATCTATACTACATGAGAAAGAGCCTTTATTTTTTTTAACTTTGCACTTGAAAATTTTAAATTCAAACTTATTTTATTTATATACAAATAAAGAGAAACATATGAATAATACAAATACTACAAATCAGGCCAATCCCGCATCAGATAAAGCACAATCAACTGCAATAGGAAAAATCAATCCTAAAAAGCTTGCTGTCCCTGCTGATGCGAAAATAGAAGCAGCTCCTATAATAACAGAAGAAATTGACGAATCAAAGCAAAAAGCTGCTACACTTTTTGATAAAGCGCAAAAATCAATTGCAGCTAAAAATCAAGCCATGAGTGAAGAGCTTGCTAAGATTTATGACATCAATGAAAAAGAATTTATGGGTGACATCGATTCTGTTTGGAATGACACAGGCTCTAAAAAACACAAAATAGTCACAGTCATGATTCTGTGCCTACTTCTCACCTTTATTGCATGGTCTTCTTGGGCAACTGTTGATGAACTCACTCGTGGTCAAGGCCAAGTTATTGCTTCTTCGCGTACACAAGTTATCACTCACTTAGAAGGTGGTATTTTGACTGGTGTTTTAGTGACAGAAGGTGTTATTGTTGAAGAAGGTCAAATACTTGCACAAGTTGAAAATGTCGCAGCTGCAAGCACATATGAAGACGCTCAACAAAAAATTTATGAACACTCTACAGCAATTCTTCGTCTTCAAGCAGAACTCAATGAAGAAGAGCTTGTTTTTCCTGAAAGCTATGTAACTGCAGTACCTGAATTAATCGAATTGCAATACCAAACAGATACTTCAAGAAAACTAAAATACAGAACTGAATTAAGTGTGCTTGAATCTCAAGAAGATCAAATCGCATTTGAACTTAGTGAAATGGAAAAAAGGCTTGAAACAACAAAACAAACCTACCAGCTTTCTGCTCGTAGACTAGAGCTTGCGCGTCCTGTTTTTGCCCGAGGACTTTATTCAGAGCTTGACTTTTTGAATCTTGAGCAAGAAGTAGTAAGGCTCAGTGGTGAAGTGAAGTCTTTAGAAAACTCCATTGAAAAAACAATGGCTGCTATTGAAGAAGCACAGCACAACCAAGAACTTTATAAGTCTACTTATAAGCAAGAAATTCTTGAAGAAATCAACAAAAGAACCTCTGAACGCTCTTCTTTAGAAAAAACACTCACAGCTGGTTCTGACAGAGTTGACAGAACAGAAATACGTTCGCCTATGCGCGGTGTTGTTAACCGTATTATTCTCAACACTCGTGGTTCAGCAGTAAAACCTGGTGAAGCTATTATGGAAGTAGTTCCATTAGACGATACCTTACTTATTGAAGCAAAAATCAAACCTTCTGATATCGGCTTTATCTACCCTAATCAAAAAGCTGTCGTGAAACTCACTGCTTATGATTTTTCAATCTTTGGCGGTTTAGAAGCTTTTGTAGAGCAGATTTCTGCTGACACAACAGAAGGCAAGAATCAAGAATACTATTATTTGGTAAAACTTAGAACGCAAAAGAATGCACTTGAATATAAGGGTGAAGCCCTACCTATTATTCCGGGTATGGTTGCAAGTGTTGATATTATCACTGGCAAAAAAACCATTATGCAGTATCTATTAAAACCGATTTTAAAAGCAAAAGATAATGCGCTTAGAGAAAGATAAAAAAAATGCAAACATGGCATATATAAATAATTATATGCCATGTTTTACTGCTTTTTTTTCAGCTTTTTTATATGTGAAATATAAGAAGTTGCTCTCTCATATTGCTCTTGTCTTTTTTCTTATTACTCTTCTTCCCCTTTATGCTTTATCCGCTGAAAAGATTGAACTTTTTGGGAAAAAGGAATTTAAAGGCAGGATAAAATCACTTCCTCAATGGGTTGAAGTAATCACAAAAAATAAAAACAACCCAGTCTTTGTTGATAGCAAAAAGATTAATGCAGATCTCACTTGGGGCGAATTAAAAGCAAATTGGGCCTCTCTTTCCCCTATGGAACAATTGAGAAAGGTCAATCTTTTTTGGAATAAATATCCTTACAGAACAGATCAACAAGTATATAAAACGCCTGACTATTGGGCTGCACCTTATCAATTTATGAAAAACTCAGGTGATTGTGAAGATTATGCTATAGCAAAATACTTCACACTTAAAGAACTTGGTTTTGATCCTAACAATATGCGCATTGCCATTGTTATGGAAACAATTCGTAATATAGCGCATGCTGTATTAGTGGTATATATAGATGGCGATGCCTATGTACTTGATAACCTATCAAATTCTGTCATGTCTCACAAGAGATTACTCAACTACGATATACAATATTCAGTCAATGAAAAATTTCGTTGGGGACATGTTAAACCAAAAAAATAAAGGATAAAATTCTATGCAAACAAGAACTATAAACAATAGTTTTTATTGAAGTTTATATATATTTTCTTATTCACTGCTAAGCATTTCTTTGCAATAAGCCGAAGAGAAATAAGCAAGATAATTTCTCGGAGAACAAAGCAATGTGTTTTGAATAAAAAATTGATATACATAGTATTATAAATATTTTAATACAAATCCAAATATGGAGAGTGATATGAATAGTGATATTAAAAAAGAAGAACAAGTATCTGTTATTTCACAAGTAAAAAAGAAAAATACCCTTGTTATTATATTGGGTATCTTACTTTTCATCTTTGCTGGCGCTTACTATGTCTGCACCATTGATTACGAAAAAAGAAAATTGGAAATCTTTAATGAGCAAAGACTGGCACAAGAAACCTTAGTATCAGGTACAAAGGAAACAATGCTGCTTTGGGCAAAAGGTTTACAAGAAGAAGCAGAACGCATAAGCAGATCTGACTTATACAGACTCTTCCTAGAAGAAGTTAACAGTGCTGATGAAAGCGTGAGTTCACAAATCAATAAAATTGGCACACAAGGCAGTCAAAACTCCAACTTGAATGAAAATGAAGACTTTGCAACCTTTGTTGAACAAGTTCCTTTTATGCGTGATGCCTTGAGCGATTATATGAATTATAATAGCTTTACAGACGCTCGTATTATTGCAAAGAACGGCACAACTATTCTTTCTGCTCTCTCCTTACCTAATCCACTTACAAAAGAACAAGAACAAGTTGCCCTTGATGCAATTAAAAATGACATTATGACCTTCTCAACTGTGAGACCGTCTGCTTCAACACTTCTTATTGATGTTGCTCTGCCTATTCCGCCTTTATTTGAAAATGAAACATCAAAACCAACAGGTGCGCTCTTACTTACACAGTCTATCACAAATCAAATAGCACAATTCGCAACAAGACAAGTAAGAGCAGAAAGCAATTTAACTCAATATATTCTTCAACAAAAGAATAATGCTTATGAAAACATCAAGGTACAATCTCCTGTGCCTGAAAAAGTAGAAACTCCTATTGAATTAAAAAATAATGTGCTTGAATTTGCATTGAGACAATCAGTAAATAATGATGCACAAGTATATTCTTACGGTATGCATGTAGATAATATCAACTTCTTAGTTGTATCAGAACTTCCTGCACACATATTACAAGAAACCTTTACCACCTTAGCTTGGACAATCTATGGACTTGGAGCACTTGCAAGTATTGGTGTTACATTACTCTTTGCCCTTTTATGGTGGGTAATGATAGGAACAGAGCAAAGAGCTGCTGCAACCAAGTTTAAAAATCTTTATGATGTTATTCAACAGCAAAAAGTCCTTTTAGACAGTATAAATGTTTCCTTACAAGTTGGCCTTATGTTGGTTGATAAAGTAGGAAAGGCACTTATCACAAATAAAACCTTTGCTGACATTGTTTCAAGAGATGAAGAAAGCATGAAGGACGAAAGCCTTATGAGTCTTTTTGAAGGCAGTGTTGCTGGTTTATTTATGGAAAATGTCACCAAGGTAGCCGAAACAGCTAAGCCTCTTACTTTTGAAATAGAAATTCCAAAAAACCAAGAAGAACTTTTATACCGTGTGACACTATACCCATATTTTGAAGACGGACAAAGCACTATAGCAAAAGGTGCTGTAGCGACTTTCCAAGATATTACCATTTTCAGACGTAATAGCGAAAAAAACAAAAAGCAACAAGTCAACACAATTCAAGCCTTTGTTCGCGCAATCGAAGCTATCGACCCATATTTGACAGGCCATTCACAAATGATGAGCAGTGTTGGTGCGTTAATGTGTAAAAAACTCAATATGTCAGATGAAGAAGTGTCTACAATAGAAACAGCTTCAACCTTCTCACAAGTGGGCAAGCTCTTTATTGACAGAGATATTCTTACAAAACAAGGCAAACTCACAGAAGACGAACTTGCGCTTATCAGACAACTTCCTGAAAAAGCTTATGAAGTTTTATCAGGCATTGGCTTTAGCGCGCCTATTGCATTGGCTGTTCGTGAAATGTATGAACAAATAGACGGGCATGGCTACCCACACGGGAAAAAAGGCGATGAAATTATTCTTCAAGCGCGTATACTTGCTATCACAAATACCTTCTGCGCCCTCATCAGCGAAAGAGCCTTTAGAGCTGGTTTACCAGTAGCTGAGGCAATCAAAAGACTTAAAGAAGATGTCAATAAATTTGACTCAAACTTAGTTGATGTTTTAGCCGATGTCATCGGCACACCAGAAGGTGTTGCGGCCGTCTTAGTCAAAAAGGACGCAAGTAAAGAATAAAGAGAAAATTACCTTTAAAGCAAGAATATTATAAAGAAATACTTTATTTTATTCTTGCTTTTTGTTTTCTTTTATTCTATTATAATATAAGTTACTTTACTATTATCCTTAACCTTTAATTTTGAAGAAGAAATACTATGAAGATACTTTTTATTTCAAAGTTTTTACCAAGCCATTTTCAAAATATTCTTATGTATCACGCGCTTAGCGGTAAAAATGAAATTCAATTTGTTTCAGAATTCAAGCATCAAGATTTTAGTTTAAAGAATGTTAATTATACAAATATCCGTTTTCCACGCGTGCATTTTAAAGGAAGCAAGTTACAACAAACAGCCTTAAGATTTGTGCGTAGATCACACAACTTTGCTAGAGCTCTTTTTAGATTAAAGGAAAATGGCTTTATTCCTGATATCATCTACACCGAAACTTCAAGCGCAGCATCACTCAATTTGCGCGATGTCTACCCAGATGTGCCATGCATAGGCATATGTGAATGGTATCTCACTGATTCTGCAGAAATTAAATTTACCGACAATGAAGAAAATACGCCCTTAGACCTTGCTGTTTACCTAAGAGTAAATAATATGTTCTTCAATGAAATGCTCAATGCTTGCGATAAGTTAATCACTTTTTCTAATACGCAAAAACAATCTTTCCCTAAGGCTTTTCAAAAAAAGCTTTCTGTTGTTTATCATGGTATTAATACTTCTTTTATTAAACCCGAAGAAAAAACCTTTACTTCAGAACTTCTCAAAAAGTTTAAAGGCACTGAACTTATTTTGTACGCAACACAAAGTGCAACTCTTTCTAAGCAGTATAAAAATGCAGTTATTGCTGCAAAAGAAATTTTGGCAAAAAATCCAAAAGCGAGCTTTGCCTTGCTTTCTTACGATAAAAAGCAGTCTGATGAAAACACTGAAGCTCATAAGTTTACAAAAAATCTCTTAGAAGAATTTGAAGATAGAATCGTTCTTGTAAATGGTGTGTCAAGAGATGAATATAAAGACGCGTTAAACTCTGCTGCAGTTCAGCTTATTATCAATCCAAATTCTTCACTCACAACAGCACTCTACGAAGCCTTTGCTGCGGGTGCTATTATGCTTGCAAGAAATGATATACCCTACTTTTCAGAATTTGTTATTCCAAACCAAACAGGCTATCTTGCTGATTTTACACAAAGTAGTGAACTTGTTAAATCAATTGAGCATATCTTAGCTAACAAAGAGAATAATAAAGCAATAAGAGAAAAAGTACGAAAAATCAGCTTAACGCATTTTTCTATTGAATCAGAAGTAAAAAAACTATTAAAAGTCGAAGCAAGCTTACTTCCTGCCGCTGCAGAAAGCAAAAGTGAATAATTTGCTTATAAAGATTTATTTAAAATAAACACTTCAAGCACTTTTTCCATTACTTCAATAAAAAACTTTGCTTCGCTTTGAGAAAGCTTTTCTATTCTTTCGCGCATAATACTAAAAACTTCTTCTTTTGAATTTTGGTCATTGCGGAAAAAGTCTGCAACTGTGCACTCAAGCGCATAAGACAAACTTTCAAGTCTAGAAAACTTTAAACCCGTAACGCCTTTTTCTATTCTTGAAAGCGATTCTTGCTCTATTCCAATTTTTTCTGCTAGTTGTGCTTGTGTGAGACCAAGCATCTTTCTTTTTTGCGAAATAACATTGCCTACTCTTTCTTTTAAAGTAGTAGTTTTTAAATCATCTTCTTTTTTCATATGCAACCCACTTTTTTCTTAAAGCTGACTTTTATTCAGTTCTTTTAAAACAGTTTAAAAATCCATAACCTGCCTATACAAAACATTCAAAAAATGATTCTATTATAGAAAAGTTTTTTGTCTATTATATATTTATTGCTTTATTCTACAGCTATGCTAATGTCTTGCACATGTTTTGTAGCAAAGGAGATATAATGGCTAGCGCAGATGAAACAAGAAAAAACTCAAGTATTGAAGCAATTGAATTAGTACAAAAAAATACTTATATCCCTGAAGTAATCAAATCTGATAGATTTATGCTTTTTGTTGTGATAAAAATGGTTTTATGCGGAATTTTTTGGGGCGGAACTTTCGTTGCCGGCAGAATTGCAGCACCATATGCCGACCCTGCACTCATTGCCTTTTTTAGATTTCTTCTTGCATCTTTATTTCTTTTAGCTTTTCTCTTTTACAAACACGAATTTCAAATACCTAGCTATAAACAATTTATTGGCATATTTTTTCTCGCGTTAACAGGTATCTTTCTCTATAATCTCTGCTTTTTTATCGGCTTACAAACAGTGCCTGCAAACAGAGCCTCACTCTTCATTGCAAACAATCCCCTTGCCATTTCCGTTGGTGCAGCCATATTTTTAAAGGAAAGATTAAGCCTTATACAAATTTTTGGAGTTATTCTCAGTATCATAGGCGCATGCATTATTGTTTCTCGCGGAGAGATACTTTCCTTATTTTCTTCTTTTTCCACAGGTGACCTTTTTATTCTTGGCTGTGTTGGCTCTTGGACAGCCTATTCACTTATCGGAAAGCTTGTCATTTCTTCACTCTCTGCGCTTGTCACTGTCACATGGACTTGCATTATAGGCTCTATCTTGTTTATTCCCCTTGTATATAATTCATTTTCTCTAGCACAAATGCAAAGCTTTTCTTACACTTTTTGGCTATCTATATTTTATCTCGCTTTTTTCGGCACAGTGCTCGGTTTTGTGTGGTTTTATGACGCTATTAAATATTTAGGCGCAGCTAGAGCAGGGGTTTTTATTAATATAGTACCTATTTCAGGCGTTATCTTAGGTGCGCTTGTTCTCAATGAAGCTATAACACTCTCCATTATCATAGGCGGCGCTTTCACGCTTACAGGCATCTATATTGCCAGCAAGAAAAGAAAGTAAAAAAAGATTTGCCTTCGGCGACCAAAGGACTACCGCCCTTTGGAAACCCGAATATTGCGCGG
>CAYJHE010000042.1:0-15022 GCA_964369675.1 uncultured Desulfovibrionaceae bacterium
CATGTTCACTTCGTTCACATGGTATTTTTTAGGTATACACTAAAGCAAATTCTGGAAAACTTGACAAAGCGTACAAGTGAGATTATTTAATAGAAAGGAGATACTCTTATGATTGATTCTACTTCTCTATCTGCTTTGTCTGCTTTTTCAACAGGTATTAACACAGTTGCAAACAATGTCTACGACCCAACTGCATCTTCATCTTTGCGCACAACCATAAATGAAGGGCAAAACCAGCAATCAGTTGAAGCACAAGTGCAGGTACAAGAAGATACAGCGCCTGATTATGCAACAGAATTTACCAATGCTATCTCTTATGAACGCGGCTTTGAAGCAAATATAAAAACTATACAGACTGCCGACCAGATGATTGGCTCTGTTTTAGATATGAAGGTCTAGTAAGGTTTTCATATAATTCTTATAAAATACCATGTGAACGAAGTGAACATGGAAGCTAAGATTTTGTTCCTATACTCACTTTTCTTTAAACAATGCCCTTAAATTTTAAAGCGGAAAAGTATTTAAGCGCAGCTTAAAACTTTTCCGCAAACAAAAATAAAAGTAATCTTCTTTAGCCATGCACTTCGCTTATCCGCGCATGCTAAGGTTTCCAAAGGAAATTATTTCCTTTGGTCGCCGAAGGCAAAAAAAATAAAAAAATCTAGTACTTCTCTCTCAAATCTGTAACTCTCTGAGCCTTACCTTCGATTGGTGGCAAAGAATTTTGTTGTAAGAGCTCGATTTTTGGAGTGATGAGAATTTCTTCATGCAAGCGGTGAGCTATATCATCGCGTAATTTATGCAAGGCACGCATATCTTCTATAAATTCTTCTGGCTTTATTTCTACTTGCACACGAATGTGCTCAAGTAAACCATCTTGCTCAAGAATTATTTGATAATTATTTCCAACTGCGTCAAATTCCATAAGAATTTTTTCAATCTGCATAGGATAGATATTGACACCCTTGATGATAATCATATCATCGCTTCTGCCTTGTATTCTATCAATTCGTTTATGCATTCTACCACAAGGGCAAGGTTCTGGAATAATGCGGGTTAAATCTCTTGTTCTGTATCGGATAATAGGCATACCAACGCGTGTGAGCGAAGTAAGTACAAGTTCGCCTATTTCCCCATCAGGAAGATTTTCACCTGTTTCAGGGTTAATGATTTCAACTATATAGTGATCTTCCCATATGTGCATACCCTTTTGCTCTTCACATTCCATACCAACACCTGGCCCATTCATTTCTGACAAACCAAAGGAATTGTATACTTTTACACCAAGCATGCTTTCAATTCTTCTGCGTGTATTTTCAGTATAGGGTTCAGCGCCTACTAAGGCTATACGAAGTGAAGTTTCTTTTATACCTGTGGTTTCAAGCTGTTGTGCGACATGCAATGCATAAGAAGGCAAGATATGAACAGCAGTGACATTAAAGTCATCGATGAGCTTCATCTGACGTATGGTATTTCCTGCACCAGCTGGAATAGTCAAGCAACCTAAGCTTTCTGCACCGTAATGCATACCAAGACCGCCGGTGAAAAGACCGTAACCACTCATATTTTGGAAAACATCTTCCTTACGCATACCTGTGATAAACATTGAGCGCGCCATAATTTGCGCCCATGTAGCCACATCTTCTCTTGTATAGGAAATTGCAACTGGAGTTCCTGTTGTACCAGAAGAACAATGCATACGGATAAATTCTGTTTCAGGCACACAAGCTAAGCCAAAAGGATAGTTGTCGCGCAAGTCTTGCTTTGTTGTGAAAGGAAAAGCTCTCAAACCCTCAGGTGAAGAAAGTTCATCAATACTTTTTCCTGTTTCTTTCAATCTTTTTGCATAGAAAGGTGCTTTTTGCACTCTTTCAAAAAGTGTATGTAAGGCAAGGCATTGACGGTGGTGTATTCTATTCTTGCTCCAAAACTCTTCTTGATGTAAAAAATTCATTTAATCTAACCTTTTGTAATAATAAGCGGTATGAAGTGAAGCTCTGAGGAAAATTGATTGGTCTTGCCAATTTCAAAATTTGCTGAATCCCATGCCATTTTTTCTTTGATTTGCTCTACAGTTTTTTCTACTGCAAGTATAGGGTGCTTTGCAAAAACAAGAGGTAAACCACTCGTCAAATTACAAGCAAGGCATTCGCCTTCTCTTACATGAAGTTCGTAATTTAACACAATCTTTGCTTCTTCTTGCCTTGAAAGAACAAGGCGAATGTCATAAGCCCCGTCTTCTGGGTCGCCAAAAAGCGCTTCAAAAAACTCATCTGTCCTTTCGGCAGGAAATAAAGTATCGAGATATTCTTGTGTTAATTCAAACATATAACTACCCTTCTTCATATAAAATTTGTCCAACTGTGAACAAGCTTTATAACATTTAGTCATTGCCTTGTAAAGATATTTCCTTTTGCCTTCGGCGACCAAGAGGTTTATCCTCACGGACTACTGCCCTTTGGAAACCCGAGCATGCGCGGAATAAGCTATAGTGTGTGGCTAAAGCATTTTATTTTTTTACTTTGCGAAAAAGTTTTAAGCTTCGCTTAAATACTGTTTCGCTTTAAAAATAGTGCGAGTATCAATATAAAGCGTACGTTCCGAATAAGGAGTAAGAGGCATGCTCACTTTGTTCACATGTGTTTTTAAAGAAATGAGAGCATTTTTAATAATTCGCGATATTAAAATCTCAAAACACTTCATTGTCACAAAGTGGTATTGAAGTGCAAAAAGCAAGAAAATGACTTTGTCATCAAAATACTACTTAATATACTGCGGAAGATTGAGAAAAAGATTTGTTGTAAAAGACATAAGCTTATCTAGGATAAGCGGAAAAGTTAAGAGGAGCATAGTAAAAATTGTAATTAATTTAGGTACAAAAGTAAGCGTTTGCTCTTGTATCTGAGTTGCTGCTTGAATAATACTTATAATAACACCTATAGCCAAACCTACTAATAAGACAGGTAGAGCAATAGAAAGAGTGAGTTCGATAGCAGAGCGAATAAAACCTATAACAAATTCGGGAGTCATATCTATCTACCTTTAATAAAAGGAGTTAACAAGTGAACCAACCAACAAATTCCAGCCGTCAATCATAACAAAGAGCAAGATTTTAAATGGCAGTGAAACCATCATTGGCGGGAGCATCATCATACCCATTGCCATCAAGATAGAAGATACACACATATCAACAATCAAGAAGGGAATATATATCAAAAAGCCAATGGAAAAGCCTGTTTTTAATTCACTTAAGATGAATGCGGCTGTGAGCATTATTGTAGAAACTTCTTCAGCTGTTCTTGGCTGGTCCATTCCTGCAATGGAGTAAAAAATGGAAATATCCTTTTCTCTTGTATGCTTAAACATAAATTGCCTTATTGGATTTTGCGCAATTTCCACTGCTTCTTCAAAGGCTATTTGTTGATTGAGATAGGGTTGCAAGGCTGTGTCGTTTATCTGTTTACCCACAGGATACATGATAACAAAAGTCATAAAAATAGCTAATGAAGCTAATATTTGCGTAGGAGGTAGTTGCTGAACACCAACAGCCTGCCTTATGAAGTGAAAAACAATGATGATTCGCGTGAAGGAAGTCATCATCATAATAATGGCAGGAGCTAAGGAAAGTATTGTTAAAAGAAAGAGTATTTCTAGTAATAAAGAAACATTTTCAGGTTCAGTTCCGCCACCACTCAAGTTGAGCGAAAGGCTAGGCACGGAAAAATCAGCATTTTGATCAATAGCGTATGCTTCGGGCACAAGCACTGTACACATGATAAGCAAAAAGAAAAATACTTTTAAAGGTGAAAAAGATATTTGTTTTATTGACTTTATTTTTTCTTGCAAGCCCTTCATATATTCTCACTTTATAACAATTTTAAAAGCAAATAGTCCATACTATTACTTTGTATTAAACTGTTGTACTGTTTCTTTAAAGTCTTGTCTAGCCCCTAATTTTTCCTCTTCGCTCTCACTTTGGGCATCATTTTCAAAAATATAATCTTCGCTTAGCAGGCTTAGTGAAGAATCTGTTCCGCCTATAAGCAAGCGTTTATTCAAATATTTTATAACATAAAGAGTTTTCTTTGCATCAAGAGGAACACGAGCTTCAACCTTTAAATCTTCTCTATTGATAGAAGAAGCAAAGGGAATAAATTTTCCTTTGCCATACTTTTTCAGCCCCCACAAAATAAAGTAGAGCATAAAAAGCATAAATAAAAGCACACCAATGCCTGTTAAGTAGTCATAAGTAAGAGGCGACACAAATTCAGTAGAAACTTTTGATTCGGCTCTAAAACTCTCACTCAAGGTTTTTTGTTCGCCTTGTTTAATGTCTTCTTCGCTAAGTGTAAGAGTGTTATTAGCCTTATCATTTGCCATGGTATTTTGTGCTAAAAGCACAAAAGTGTTTTCATTTTGAATTTGTGTCGCTTCTTTCATTATAAACCATTATCTCTATTAATTTATTTGTTAAGCTATCTTTCTAAATCCAAAGATTTTGTGAATTTAGCCTAACCCCACAAAATAGCAGGACTATTTCTCACAGCCGTGAGGCCTTCTTTGACAGGAAGCACGCGTATACCATACACATATCTACCATTTTTCTTTGCCTTGTAGGTGCCAGCATAGAGCATATTTTCCTTAGTGCTTCTTTCTAACTTTAGATGAACTATGTCAGGTTTACAAGTAAAATCTTCGCCATTACCTTCGCCGATAACCAGTTGCACATCTATATTTTCTATCGGCATTTCACCAGGATAGACATTCACCTCAACATTAAAAGGCTGACCGCAAACAAGAGTATCGCCACTGATGCCAGAAAGCTGAATATCGTTTATACGCACTGAGTTGAAACTCTTTGCAATTTCAACACGCCATTTTGCGTTTTCACGCGCAAGACTATAGTTGTCTTTTGCAAGTTCCACTGCTCTGTCTGCTGTTGGGCAATACATGTGCTCAACATAATCATTGAGCATTCTGTGTGTTGAATATTCAGCAGTAAGCGTGCGTATGCTGTTCTTCATTATTTGAGTCCACTTTGCTGAGATACCATTCTTATTTCTATCGTAATAGGTTGGAATGATTTTTTCTTCTAGCAAGATGTACAAGGCTTCAGCATCGAGATAATCGCTTTGTTCATCAAAGTTTTTATCGTATTTTTTAATATCTGGCCCTATTGTCCAGCCATTTGTGCCGTCATAACCCTCACACCACCAGCCATCTGAAACTGAAAGGTTGATACCACCATTCACAGGCACTTTCTGCCCACTTGTTCCACTTGCTTCATGAGGTCTGCGCGGATTATTGAGCCAAACATCACAGCCTTGCACAAGTGCTTTTGAGATTTTTAAGCTATAATCTTCAACAAAGTAAATCTTGCCTTGGAAACGTGGGTCTCTACTGTATTTAATGATTTCTTGAATAAGTGAAATACCACTTTCATCAGCAGGGTGTGACTTTCCTGAGAACAAAAAGATAACAGGTCTGTCTGCATGATTTACAATATTTGCCAATCTTTCTGGGTCAGAGAAGAGCAAGTTTGCTCTTTTATAAGTTGCAAAACGTCTTGCAAAACCAATTATTAAGGAATTTGTATTGAGAAATTCATCAACTTTATGGAAGTAAGAACGGTCTACGCCATATTTTTCCACAAAGGCAGGAATACCCTTTTTTACCTTTTCAGTAAGCATACGTTTTTGTGATTTCTTTGCATTGAGCAAAACTTCGTCAGGTATGTCGTATACCTTATCCCAGTTTTTGTCTGAAGTAGGAAGTGAGTCCCACTTATGCGAAACAAATTTTGTCAAAATTTCTCTATAAGCAAAACCAACAAAGGAAGAGGCGTGTATACCATTTGTCACATGCGTGATAGGCACTTCAGGCAATACTAATCCTTTCCAGCAATCCTTCCACATTCTGCGTGAAACTTCGCCATGTAACCAGCTAACAGCATTTGATTTATTTGAGAATTTAAGACCCAACACTGTCATGTCAAAATGCCTATCTTCATGCCCTTCCATTGCGCCAAAGGATAGAAATTCTTGCCAGCTAAGCCCCATACTGTGCGCCCAAGATGTGAAGTAACGAGACATTTGGTCAACAGTAAAGCGTTCATTACCTGCCGCAACAGGAGTGTGCGTTGTGAGAACACATGAACCTGAAACATATTCAATGGCTTCTTCTAAGGTCATATTGTCTTCATTTTTATGCTTTCTTATTCTTTCTAAGATAAGGAAAGCAGAATGCCCTTCATTCATATGGAAGACAGAAGGCGAAATGCCAAGTCTGTAGCATAGGCGAACACCACCTATACCAAGCACAATTTCTTGGCGTAAGCGAACATCTCTGTCTGCTTCGTACAATCTTGCTGTAATTCCTCTATCTTCATCAGTATTTTTAGGAATATCTGTGTCTAATAAGTAAAGTTTTGCTCTACCCACCTTCACTTCCCAAACAGCCATGTATAAAATTCTTCCAGGAAGTTCTAATTCTATAACAATTTGCTTCTTGTCAGAATCACACAAAGGTTCTATGGGTAAGGTAGAAAAATCATTATAAGGGTAGATAGCAACTTGTCTGCCGTCTTTATTGATTTGTTGATTGAAATAGCCATTTCTGTAAAGAAGACCAATGCCAACAACAGGCAA
This sequence comes from uncultured Desulfovibrionaceae bacterium, assembly GCA_964369675.1. Lineage (GTDB taxonomy): Bacteria > Desulfobacterota > Desulfovibrionia > Desulfovibrionales > Desulfovibrionaceae > CAYJAZ01. Next base: position 6,648 of record CAYJHE010000042.1, read on the forward strand.
AGCAAGGTCACTTACAGACTTCATATGGTCGCCAGCCAAAATACCTAAACCACCTGAATATATAGGCAATGATTCGTGAATACCAAATTCACAGCAAAAATACGCTGCCGGTCTTTCGCTACTTACATTGTCAAAGGTCTTGATAGGTTCAGCCATATATTCATCAAACTTTTCAAGAACATTTGCATAGGCGTCCATATAGGTAATATTTTGCGTAAGTTCAACTAATCTGTCAGGGTCGGCTTTTTCAATCATCAAGAGAGGATTTCTGTCTATGCTTTCCCAAAGTGCAGGGTCGATTTCATAAAAAAGCTTTCTTGCATCGCTATTCCAAGCCCACCAAAGGTTTAAAGCCAATTCACGAAGACGTGAGAGAGCAGGCGGAAGCTCAGCAACAGCTGTAATCATGCGCAAAAGAGGAGTGCTTGACGAGGAAGCTGCAAGCAATTTAGAATTTTGGCCTTTCTGTAATTCTCTATTCTTTCCTCTGAGCATTGCTTTGTCAGAAGCAAGCGCGTAGGCTTCACAATATTTTGGATAAAAAGCATCCCATGTGCTTTTTTCAGCAATGACCCTTGCCGACTTTCTGTATTCAAGCAGTCTGTCTTCAGGCATCTTTATATATTCGAGCATAGCTTGTTCTAAATCTGAAACAACATGTTCGTAAGTATGGTTTTGTCTTGAAATAACTTCCACACCATTGACATTAAAGTTGCTCTTTGCTTCAAGTTCACGCACCCAAATGCCAAAGCCAGAAAGGTCTGTTGTGATAGTAGGAACACCGTAAGCAGCCGCTTCATGCGGAGTATAGCCCCATGGTTCATACCAAGAAGGGAAGACACTCAAATCGCAACCAGCTAATATTTCAAAGTATTCCATATTAAAGAAGCCGTCATTCCCATCAAGCATTGCAGGCACAAAGACCACTTGCACATTATTCTTTGGCGAATTATTCAAGCCAAGATTCTTACAGGCATTGAGAATGCTGTCGTTTGCTTGGTCATAGACATAAAATGGTGAAACAAAGCTTGAATCGTCATGTTCATTCGGGCTTATATTTGGGTCTCCGCTTGCTGCTTCGTGATTAATGCCCGTATGTCCACCCATCACAAGGCAAAGTGCAAGTACATGCGTATCGGAACCCTCTAAATTTTTATTTATACGCGCAAGCGCATCTAAAAAGACATCAACGCCCTTGTTGTGGTATTCATATCTTCCAGAAATTGCAGCTATTTTTATGTTTTTTGGCAATTTTCTGCGAAGTAATCTTTCAATAGGCTGGAGTAATTTTTGTCTTGAATCTGCTGCTAATTGCCTTTCTTTGCTGTAGTCAGGCATAACGCGTAAGTCAAGCCCGTTTGTTGTGATGACATCAGCCTTTGTATGGAGGAAGTTTTCAGCTTCAACTGCGGTGATATGGCTCACAGTGGTAAAAGCGTCTGCTTCTCTTGCGGACACTTGTTCCATAGAGCATTTTGCAATAATGCCATGCATAGCGGCTTCTTTTTTAGAATTGATATTCTTCATTTGCTTGTAAATATCAATACCTGAACCAGCAAGAGCTCTTCCAAGCATAGTGGCATGCGTAGTAAAAACAGTTGCTATTTCAGGGGCAAATGTCTTTGAAGCAAGCAAGCCTGCACCGCACATCCACTCATGGAAGTGCGCAATTGCGCTCTTTTTCTGCGGAGCTATTGTGCTTTCCCATATAGTAGCAATAACTTCGCCGCAAGTGTAGGAAAATAAGACAGGCTCTTCATAGTCGAATCCGCCAAGCAAAGAATCTACACCGTACTTTTCCCACAATTCCCTAAGTATTTGGTCTTTATTGTACCTGCTTGTAAAATCAACAAGAATTACTTTTGGATTTCCAGGAATATTCCATCTGCCAAGCCTACACCTCAAGTCTTTTGCAGCTAAGGCTTGCTTTATTGGTATCCATGCAGGGTCATTGCTTTCTTCAAATCCTGGATTCACATTTAACGAAGGGCCTAAAAGAAAATAATTATCATTAAATTCTTCTTTAACTTGTAATACCTTTGATGTGACAACTTCATAGATGCCACCAACTTTATTACAAACTTCCCAACTTACTTCAAAAAGGCTATCAAAAGAGTCGAACTTACTAGACATATATACCTCTTTCATTTACACGTTTATTTACACTATAGAAGCAAAGAACATTATATTAAATTAATATAATGCTCTTTTTTTTACATATTTACTTTTCTTGCGCTACATGTTTTACCCTCAGCTGTAAGTCTGAAAGGATATTCATATAGTTGATATAGGCTTCGTATGGGCTTTCTAACTTTTCAGGGTCTCTTGCCCTTTCATGCATACTCATAGCATATATATGCTCGCTATCTTGCAAGACTTGCCATATCTTTGTAAGATTTTTATCATTTGCTTTTTGCAACATTTTTTCTAAATTATAACAAGAAAGAAGCGCGTCTTTTTGCAAATCGTTGTTTTGCCAAATACTTACGTCTCTGGTTTTTCTTTCCCATGAAGTTGTCATTGGAATGCTTACCTGCGCACTTGCTTTGAGCTTTGCTACTTCACTCAAGGTTTTGAAAACAAAGTTTTCATTTTGCAAAACCTTTGTAGGAAATTCTTTAAGAAATTCAAAAATCCCTTCTTCCTTAGTGTGATAAAGCCCAAAGTTTTCATAGCGCAAGAAGAGGTTTATTGTTTGTGCTTTATCGCCACAATCAAAAATCCATGACGCGTATTTCTTTGCTTTTAATGGATATTCACTCCAGCTTGTGTCTGAAAAACGCCCTGAAATATCTTCGGAAAGGCTGTTATTTCTAAAAAGTAATTTAAGCTTTTGCGCATTTTGCGCATTATATACAAGATTTGGATTATTTATATTTGTGTGCAAACCTTTATCTGCCAAGACAGCTTTATAGCCTGCTTCTTCTGCCCATAAAGCATTGTCGTCATTGTAAATCAATTCTGTATTACAAAAAACTTTTGGCTTAACATTAAAAAGTTTCTTCATTTTCTTTGCATGCATTTCAACTTGACTTGTAAACTCACTCTTTGAATAAAGGTAAGCAAGACTGTTATAATAAGGCATAGCAACAAAATCAACGCAGCCTGTTTGTGCTAAAGCTTGGAAGGATTCAATCACTTCAGGTGCGTGTTCTTCAAAAAGGTCAAGACTAAGTCCTGAAATAGCAAAACTTACTTTAAACCTTCCTTCGTGTTTTTTAATAAGATTCAAAAGAATTTTATTAGAAGGAAGATAGCAAGAAGTTGCCGCCTTCATCACTTCTGTAAAGTTCTTTTCGCTGTGCTCATAAAATGGGCTTTCGCCTATTTCAAAAAATGAATATTTGCGCAACTTATAGGGTAGATGGACTTGAAAAAATAATACTACATTTGACATACTAAACTCCTAATTCTTCACAATAAATGCTGTTAATAATCTTTGCGCTTTCTAACCATGAGATTTTTTTAAGAGCTTCATTGCTCTCCTGCATTAAAACTTGGCTCAATTGCGGATATGTGAGTAGGGTGCAAATTTGATTTGCAAGCTCATCAATATCCCAAAAGTCCACCTTCAAACTGTGTTTCAATATTTCTGCTACGCCCGACTGTCTTGAAATCAAAACAGGTGTACCGCAAAGCAGAGACTCTAAAGGTGCAATGCCAAATGGTTCTGAAACCGATGGCATAACATACACATCTGCCAAGGCATAAAGTTTTTGAACTTGATCAGGTTTCAAGAAGCCCGGAAAGTGAAAACGCGAACCTATGCGAAGTTCACTCACCAGATCGACCATCTTCTGCATCAAATCCCCCGAGCCTGCCATGATAAAGTGGGCATCGGGAATTTTATCTAATACAAGCTTTGCAGCTCTCACAAAATATTCAGGGCCTTTTTGATGTGTTATTCTTCCCATAAAAAGAACAACCTTTTCATGTTCAAGCAAGCCCGGCAACTTTAAGTCACCTAAAATCTTTTTATCAACAGCATTGTAAACCACTTTAATCTTTGAACTATCAATGCCATACTTCTCAACAACCATCTTCTTTGTTCTTTCTGATACGGCTATTATCACATCTGCGCTTTCAAAGCCCATGCGTTCCATATCGTAAACAAATTGATTTACTGTATTATCGCTTCTGTCAAATTCAGTTGCGTGAATGTGCACAACCATCTTCTTATTGCTGACCTTTTTTGCTAAAGCAGCAGCAGGAAAGGTCATCCAGTCATGAGCATGAATGATGTCAAAGTCTTCTCTTAACGCAATCACGCATGCAGCTTGTGCATATCTGTATACTTCGTCAAACAAAGTTGCGCCATAGCCATTCTTTATTGATAACACTTTTTCATCACCAAAAAATGTTTCTTTAATTTCTTGCTCGCTTAATGTCTTGTCTTCTCTTGTATATAAAAATTCTTGATAAGAACTTTCATTCATATAGGGCATAAGCGTAGATTCAACAGTGTGAAAAGCAATATTTTTCAATGATGAATTTTCAAAAAATTGTTTATAAGCTCTTTGATGCTCTTCTCTCACCTTCACGCCTGAGGCTGATTTTAAGGTAAGATAATCATTCGCTTTTTTTTCTTCTGTAAGCGAAGGGACAACAAAGATAACTTCAGTTCCACATTCAGCTAAGCCCTTGGTAATGCCATAACAGGCTGTACCAAGACCACCACTGATGTGAGGGGGAAACTCCCAACCAAACATCAACACACGCATATAACCACTCCTAATCTACTAAAACATCAAGCTCATCTCTATGATAATGTTAAGGTTAAGCCTTTAAAGCCTCTAAGACATTTTGTTCCCATTTCATATACAGCTGTGGGTATTTTTCTTTTATCTTTGTTAAGGCTCTGCAACAACCAGCCACACTCCACGCTTGGAATGGGCAACCGTCTGGAGAATACGGCTCATCTCCACTAAATATTTCTGAAATTCCGTGAATACCCGCTTGCTTCAAATGCACTGTGAAAAGAGGAGTCGTTTTTTCTAAGAAAAAAGCAACTTCTGCTTCTTTTTCAGCTTCACTCTTTTTGAGCGACAAGAGCGCATCCACATAAGCGCCTATAAGCCAAGGCCATGCTGTTCCTTGGTGATAGGCTGAGTCTCTTTGCGAAGAGCTTCCTTCATATTTTCCTTTATATTGCACTGACATAGGAGAAAGAGTTCGCAAGCCAAAAGGAACAAGCAAGGAGGACTTTACTGTATCAAAAACCTTTATTTCATCTTCTATGCTAAGAAGCTGATAAGGCAAAGCAAGGGCAAAAAGTTGGTTTGGTCTGATAGAACGATCCATAGCTCTTGCATTAAAGCTGTCTGCGAGGTAGCCACCGTAAGCTTCCACCCAAAATGCTTCTCTAAATGATTTTTTTAATTTTGCAATATGCTCATCACTAATTTCTGACTTTTTATAAAAGCGTAACTCAAGCTCTTTGCAATAACAAAGCGCATTGAACCAAAGAGCATTAAGCTCTACAGCATAGCCAGAACGAGGAGTTACAGGTTTATTTGCAACCAAGGCGTCCATCCATGTGAGCTGGGTGTGTTCATTGCCCGCGTGCAAAAGTCCTTTTTCGTCTATATACAAGTCGTAGCTTGAACAATGCATGCCTGATGAAAAGTTTTTTATAATGTCTTGTATTGCAGGCAAAGCACTTTGCTTCAAAAAGTCCTCTTCCTCACTTGAATATTGTTCTAAGGCCTGAATAGCGCGCACAAACCACAAGGAGGCATCTACAGTATTATAGGAATTATTGCCGTCAGAAGAAAGCATATTCGGAAATAAGCCGTCCTTCATTTGAGCCATAAGATCTTTTAATATCTGCTTACCATCTTCAATTCTTCCACTCACAAAACAAAGACCAGGAAGAGAAATAAAGGTATCTCTGCCCCACGCTTGAAACCAAGGATAGCCTGCAATAATCTCAAGCAAGTTATTTGGAGAACGTGAAATAAAAATCTCACCACAAAATTTAAGATAATCTAGTAAAGAATCTATTTCACTTATTTTTTTATTTCGCATTTCTGTTTCTTCTTGCCATAGTTCTGACAAAGGAGCTTTCAATTCTTCACAGGAAGCCGCAAAATAAATTGGTTCATCTGGCTTAATTTCCACGTTAAAACAAGCTAGTGAATATAAATCTTCGTAAGAATTAAATCCGCGCGCTTCTTCTTTTGTGTAATGCACACTCTTTACCCAAGTTGGCAAATACGAAAGATTATACTTTTGCTTTGCTTCAAGCAAAAATTCTATAGAAGGCAAGTCAGGATATGGCCTTGTGCTAAAGCCATTTTTTGACATCTTAATGTTTTTATCCAAGAAAGGATTTTCTAAGGTTAATTTATGAATATCTCTAAAAGCAATGAGTGGATTAATTTTTAAAGTGCACTTTTGCTCACTCTTTGTTTCAAGACTATATTTAACAAGAACAGCATTCTTTGCTGTAAGCATGCATATTTCACGCTTGATTTTAAAATCATCAAAAGCATAAACAAAACTTGGATACCCTTCTATTTCAACCTTTTCAATACTATCCATTGCATCTGGGTAGTATATGTCAGAATGCTTCTTGGTTGAAAAATAACATTCCTTCTCTCCAATTGTTATAGCTTCTTCTAAGTGAGAAAGAAGCACAAATCTACCCGCAGGTTCTGCTAGGTTTATATTAAGTAAACCATGGTATTTTCTTGTATTACACATTTGAAGACTAGACGAAGCATAAGAACCAAGTCCATTTGTGAGAATCCATTCTCTCATCTCAGTATTATCAATTCTTAAATCTGCTTTATCAAATGAAAACTTCACTATCTATCCCCTTTTTAACAACAATCATGATACAAAGTTACATATGCACGTCTAACAAGCTAGACATAAAGGCAAAAAAACCGTACTATAAAAACACAAATTAAATTAAAGGCGCGTGAAACAAAAAAGTTAAAACAAAAAAGCAAAAAAACGCAAAAAAGACAGCCCTAAAATAACACAAGAGGACTTAGTTTAAAACTAAAACTACACATTTCACTGTAAAGAAAGAATATTTCAACACAACTAAAAAAAACCCCTTAATTTTTGTCTGTCAAATTTACTTCCTATTTATTGCTTTATATAGCATGTTCTTAATTGAAAGTAAAGCTTAAGTCTTTAATTAAAGTTAATTTTTCTTAGGAGAAACATATGTATTTTCTTACTAGCGATATAGGTGGAACAAACGCGCGCTTTGCTCTTTTCACAAAACAAGAAAACAAGTATGTTTTTCTTTACTCTACATGGCTTATGTCACAAGAATATGACAGCTTTTCTTCTTTATATAAAAAACTCTGCGAAGAAGATGAAAATTTTGCACCTCATAATATTGAACAATGTGTTATTGCGCTTGCAGGTGTTGTTAAAGAGGAAAATTACGCAAAATTGACAAACCTTTCTTGGGGTTTTGATCTCAAAGAAGTGAAAAAGCATTTCCCAAATTTTCCAAAAACAAAACTTATCAACGACTTTGCAGCTCAAGCAATGGCGTGTACTTTAGAATGTAAAAATAATTTTGTTCCCTTTTTTAATGCAAACAACATGCCTTATCCCTTGCTTATCACTGGTGCAGGAACAGGTTTTGGCTGTGCTTTTTTATCGAAAATAGAAGAAAAAACAACAGACGGTAAAGAAGAAAAAAATGAAGAAGAAAAAATAAAATATTTCTTACAGCCTTCGGAATTCGGATTGACGAATTTTTGCTTTGATACAAGCTGTGAAATTGAAATGAAACTTGCGCACTTTTTACACACAGAAAAAAAGCTTTCTTCACCCTTTATTGAACATTTTCTCAGTGGCACAGGACTTAGTTATATACATGAATTTCTTACAAAAGAAAAACTCACTCCAAAAGAAGTGCCTCCTACTTCGCCCGCTTTTGAACTCTTTTCACGCTTCTATGCTCGCACATTAAGACAACTTTGTTTAAGCAATCTTTCAAAAAGCGCAATCATCACTGGCGGTGTAGTTGCAAAACATGAAGGGATTTTAAATGAAGCTTTTCATAAGGAATTTTTGAAACATGATATTATGTCGCATGTATTAGAAGATGTTGTTTTTTATTTAAATAAAGAAGAGAATATTGCCCTTTATGGAGCCACTGCTTTTTTTGATTAACTTCTTGTTTTTTATTTTTTTTTACTGACAATATATTTAAATTTTTAAAGCGAAACAGTATTTAAGCGAAGCTTAAAACTTTTTCGCAAACAAAAAAATAAAAAGGTTCACCTTGAACTGCCCCCAAATTCTTGGACGGTTTATTTAAGCAACTTTTATGGACTGATTTCTGTATTGTACAGGAGTCAGTCCTTTTATCTTAACCGTGCAATGTTCGGGTTTCCAAAGGG
>CAYJHE010000043.1:0-15004 GCA_964369675.1 uncultured Desulfovibrionaceae bacterium
CCATTTTTAAAGCGAAACAGTATTTAAGCGAAGCTTAAAACTTTTTCGCAGATAAAAAAAATAAAAAAACAGTAAAATAAAATGCTTTAGCCACTCATTACGGCTTACACCGCGCAATGTTCGGGTTTCCAAAGGGCGGTAGTCCTTTGGTCGCCGAAGGCAAAAAAAGAAAGAACATAAATTACAGCAAATAAAGGTGCCTTATGTCAGAGTTTTTAGATTCAAGATACGCAATATATGTGATAACTGCCTTGATATTTCTTGCCTTAGGCTATTTCTTACGTTTTTTATTTGGCCCTAAGGGTGTTTTTAAAGACGAAAAGCTTTCTTACGATAACGAAATCGGTAAGGAAAACACAGATAAATAATATGGAAAATATAGACTATTCTATTGAAAAATATAAAGAAGATTTTTTTAATTATGCAAGTCCTTTTCTTGAAAACTCCGAACTCAAATCTCCTTTAAAAATTAAAATCGACCATACTTTTAGAGTGCTTGAAATGGGAACTCTTATAGCACAGGATATGGAAGAACATTTGCGTTTTCCTTTGCAATTAGCTTGTTTATTTCATGATTTAGGGCGTTTTGAACAAGTAAAAAAGTACAAGACTTTTTTAGACGCAAAATCGGTAAATCACGCTGTTTTGAGTGTAAAAGTATTGAAAGAACAAGGTTTTATTGTGCGTTTGCCAAAAGAAATGCAAAGTGAGATTTATACTGCAATACAGCTGCACAACAAGCTTGAATTGCCTCACTCACTTTCGCAAGATATGCGCCTGCTTTGCCTTGCACTGAGAGACGCGGATAAGGTGGATATTATACGCGTTATGGTGGAAAATTTTGAAAATCCTGACGGTGATGCAGACACAGTACTTTTACACGTCAAGGACGAAGAAAAATATACACAAAGTATATACGAAAACCTGCTTTTAGCTAAGGCAATAAAGTACACCGACTTGCGCTATGCCAATGACTTTAGACTGCTCATAGGCGGCTGGCTCAATGAAATTCATTTTTCTTCAGCTCTTGAGACAATTAAAGAAAGAAAATATATGGATACTATTTTAGAAAAATTGCCCAAAGATGAAAATATGCAAAGAGCAAAAAAATATATTTATTCCTTGCTTAATAGATAAGGTCTTGTTTTTCTGTTATATTCTTTATTCATAACTTAAGGCTTTGTGAGCTTTACGAATTGCCTCGGGTATTTTGATCTTTTGCGGGCATTTTTTCAAGCATTTACCGCAATCTACACATTCTTCAACTGTGTTGTGGTTTGCTTTAAGTACAGAATTATAGATTTCTTTTACATTTTCAGCTACGTTTTTATCACCAGTGAAGAGGGTGTATTTATTATAAAGTTCTAGTATATCAGGTATTTTGATATATCTTGGGCATGGTAAGCAATAGCGGCAAGCAGTGCAAGAAAATTCTAATCTTGATTTATAGATTTTCTTTGCACTGGTAAATCTGCCTAATTCTTCTTTTGACATAGACTTTTCAATGTGATTGGCAGATTCAATATTTTCCCTAAGCTGTTCAATACTGTTCATTCCGCTTAAAACTATGCCGACTTCTTCTTGGTCAAATAGCCATCGAAGGGCTCTATCAGCAGGTTTTTGGCTTTCTTCTGCCTCACTCCAAAGAGCTTCAACATCATCAGGCTGTCTTTTTGCTAAAGCCCCGCCTTTAAGAGGCTCCATAATTGAGACGCCAAGCCCTTTTTTATAGGCTTTTTTAAGACCACGAACGCCAGCTTGGTATTTTTCATCTATAAAGTTATATTGAATTTGGCAAAAATCCCAATCATAATAGTCTAATACCTTTTCAAAGAGGACTATGTCATCGTGAAAAGAGAAACCGACATGTTTAACCCTGCCTTCATTCTTTAATTTTGTAAGAAATTCAAAAGCATGAGCTTTTTCAAAACGGGGAAAGGTGAAATCATTTATATTGTGTAAAAGATAAAAATCTATCACATCTGTGCGTAATCTATTACATTGTTCTTCAAAAATTTGCTCCATTGTAAGCGGGCTTCTATAAATATAATAAGGCATCTTTGTGCACACATGCACTTTGTCATAGGCTTTTAATTCTTTGAGCACATATCCAAGAATACCTTCACTCATGCCTTCGTGGTACATGTGAGCGGTGTCGAAATAGTTCACGCCTTTATCAATAGCCATTTCTATGATTTCAAGTGTTGCCTTAATATCAACATTGAGTTGATTTTGGTGTAATGTATCGCGTGTTTTGAGAAGAGGATAGCGCATACAGCCCAAACCCAGTCTTGAAAGCTTGACATTTGTATTTCCAAATAGTTTATATTGCATAACTTTTCCTCAAAGAGCTTATACTTTCTTTGTTTTTTTATTTTTCTCAAAAGTGTAGAATGGCGACATGTCGTCTGGGAATTTTGGCTCAACACATGCTATGCAGTGCGCGCTTTCTATACACCAGCTTGTTGTGTTATTCCAACCCCTTGATGGCGCATCGCACATTGCCATAGAACCTTTACAACCAAGTTCAAAACGGCATTTAGATTTGTCACTAATGCCTACAGCCATTGCATCGTCATAAAAATTTGAAAGCCAAGGACATTCTTTATGTGTGCTTTCGCCATAAAAGGGAAGTGGGCGCAAGTCTTTATCAAGAATTGCTTGAATGCTTTTAATACCTCTTCTAATGCCTTCTCTTTTAATTTTATCAAGAGCGATTACAAGTGAGCCCACCATCCAATCAGGGTGAGGGGGGCAACCAGGCACATTTACAAGTGGGACAGCAATTTTTTCATCTTCAAAGAAAGTTTGTAAACCAACGCTCTTTGTCATCGAACCTCTTGCCGCTGAAATGCCTCCATAAGACGAACATGTTCCAAAGCCAAACACTAAGGCCGCGTTAGGACAAAGCTCATTAAGTAAGTCAACAACAGTGTATTCACGTTCTTCTGTTTCGCCAATAACACAAAATTTACCTTTTTCTGCTCGAGGAATAGCACCTTCAAGTATGACAAAATATTGCCCTTTAAATTTTGCGGCTAGCGTGAGCATTTTTTCAATTGCAGTTGTGCCATCGTTTGCCATAAGAGTTGAGTGAAAATCAAGACTTATAAGTCGTGTGAGTACTTCTGCTATAGAAGTGTGGCTGGAGTTTAGCAAGCTCACAGTGCAGCCAGTGCAAGAAGCTCCTTGAATCCAAAAAACAGGTGGTCGTGTGCCAGAAATTGTTTCAGCCAAAGCTTTATAGGCTCTAGGATTAAACATAGTTGAAACGCTATAGCCAGCTACAATTCCTGTATAAAATTCATCATAATTTTGATTCGATAATGCATTTTCTGCTTCTGCAAGAGCCGCGGGCACATCGATGTTTTGAGGGCATCTTCTTACACAACTATTGCACTGCTCGCACTGCGAAATTGTTGTATTGTTAGCTTTTAAAATACTATTGTACATAGTTTTTATGTTTGCAACAACTTCATCGTCATCTATAAAGAGGGAGTATTTATTGTAGAGGTCTAAGATGACGGGTATTTTAATGTGTCTTGGGCAGCCTGAACAATAGCCACAACCTGTGCATGAAAATTTCAAACGCGATTTAAATATTTTCTTTGCCTTAACAAAACAATCTATTTCTTGCTTTGTCATTGTCTTTTCTAAGTGTTCTGCAGAAATAATATTTTCTTTAAGCTGTTCAATGCTATTCATACCGCTTAGAACAAGGGATACTTCTTCCTTATCAAAGAGCCAACGCAAAGCCCTATCTGCGGGTTTTTGCGTAACATGCGCATCTTTCCATATTTCTTCAATATCACTAGGCAATTCCTTAGCTAAAGCACCGCCTTTAAGCGGCTCCATAACAATAACACCAAGCCCTTTTTCATGCGCCTTTTTTAGGCCTTTTGTGCCTGCTTGGTAGTTTTCATCAACGAAATTATATTGTATTTGGCAAAAATCCCAATCGTATGAATGAAGTACTTTTTCAAAAAGACTTATATCGTCATGAAAAGAGAAGCCCAAGTGCTTTACTCTGCCTTCTTTTTTTAATTGTGTAAGAAATTCAAAAGCTTTTTTTTCTTCAAAGCGTGGCAGAGTGAGTTCGTTAACATTATGGAGGAGATAAAAATCAATAACTTCAGTTTGCAATCTTTGACATTGCTCTTCAAAAATTTCTTCTAAAGTGAGAGGGATTCTGTGCAAGCTGTAAGGAACTTTTGTAGCTATGTGTACTTTGTCGTGCGCGTTAAGCATTTTCAAAGCATGTCCTAATATATTTTCGCTCATGCCCTCGTGGTACATATAAGCTGTATCAAAATAATTAATACCTTGATCGATTGCCATTTCAATGATTTCTATAGTGGCATTGATGTCAATACTATGTGGCCCAAGTATGTTTTTGTCTTGTGTTGGCAAAAGAGGGTAACGCATACAGCCAAGCCCTAATCTCGAAAGTTTAACGCCTGTTCTTCCTAGTTCTTTATATTGCATATATGAAATCCTCAAACAAAAGTCATATAGAGTTAAAAAATAGTCTTGTCAGACAAGGAATAATATATTGTGAAAAAAAATACAAGTTTGTTTTTTTTATAAATTTTACCCTTTAAATCAAAAAAGCCCTTTTTATTAAATATATTTTTGATATACCTAAGGCAAATAGAGCTTTTTTATGAATAAAGTTGATTTTATTAAATTTTAAAAGTTTCAACTGCCTTAAGATATTTATTATAATCTTCTTCTGAATGCATAAAACTGAGCATAGTCACTTCAAAAGCCGAAGGGGCAATATATATGTTGTTTTCGCGCATATGCTTATAAAACTTCGTATAAAGTGCAGAATCAGCAGTGCTGACAGTGGCAAAATCTGAAATCGGATTTTCAGTAAAGTAGACAGTAAGCATAGAAGCAATTTGCAAAACTTGCACAGGCAGATTCTTTGCTTTTAATCTTTCTTCAATATCCTTGGCAAAGAGGGCAACTCTTTTGTCTAAGGCACTGTAATCCATTGTTTTTAAAACATTTAATGTAGCAATGCCTGCTGCCATAGCAAGAGGATTTCCTGAAAGTGTTCCTGCTTGATACACATTTCCGCAAGGCGCAATTTGTTCCATAAATTCACGCTTTCCGCCATACGCACCGACAGGCAAACCACCACCTATGATTTTTCCAAAAGTGGTAAGGTCAGGGTCTATATTATAGTATTCTTGCGCGCCGCCATAAGACATTCTAAAACCTGTGATGACTTCATCAAAGATGAGTAGCGTGTTTTCTTGTTTTGTAATAGCGCGTAATTCTTGTAAAAATCCTTCTTTTGGAAGAACAAGACCCATGTTTGCAGCAACTGGTTCAAGTATGACTGCTGCAACTTGGTCTTTATAGACTTTGAAAGCTTCACGCACTGCTTCGATATCGTTGTAAGGAACGACAATGGTATCGGCTACGGTTGCATCTGTTACGCCAGGAGTGCCTGGTATAGCGAGTGTAGCGAGGCCAGATCCTGCTGCTGCGAGAAAAGAGTCAGCATGCCCATGATAGCAACCTATGAACTTTATGACCTTATTTTTCTTTGTGATAGCACGCGCAAGTCTGAGGGCTGACATGGTTGCTTCTGTTCCAGAATTAACCATGCGCACCATTTCAAGTGAAGGCATAGCTTTAATCACTTCTTCTGCAAGAATGATTTCATTCTCGCAAGGCGCGCCATAACTTGTGCCGTGCGGAATGGCTTGTATCAAGGCTTCAGATACTTTAGGGTGATCATGCCCTAGTATCATAGGCCCCCATGAGAGGACAAAGTCAATAAGTTCTTGCCCATCGGCTGTAGTGAGTTTAGTGCCAGAAGCTTTTGAAATAAAAAGTGGTGTAGAATCAACGCTTTTACAGGCACGGACGGGGCTGTTTACACCTCCTGGTATACTTTTATTTGCCCTGATAAAAAGCTCTTGCGAAGTCTGCATATGGTATCCTTTATTTTGTAAGTGTATTATTTATTTTGATAAGTGTTTCTTTATTGTTTCAAGCATCTTATCATAATCTATAGGCTTAGCGAGATGGTCGTTCATGCCATTTTGCATTGCTCTGTCTATGTCGTCTTGGAAGGCATTGGCAGTAACAGCAATGATAGGAATAGTCTTTGAATCGCTTCTGTTAAGGGCTCTGATAGCGCTTGAGGCTTCATAGCCTGACATTTGCGGCATAAGGGCATCCATGAGTATGATGTCGTAATAGCCTTCAGCTGATTTTTCAAATGCTTCTACAGCTTCTGTGCCGTCAGCTACTTCTTCAATGATAAATTCAAGATGCTTGAGCATTTCAACTATAATCATTCTATTTAATTCAACATCGTCAGCTAGCAAAATGCGCTTACCTGCTAATGTAGGAGAAGCTTCACTTGTTCCTTCTGCATTTTGTAGTGGGCTTTGTTCGGCAGGCTTTTGCTCTTCAGAGCTTGTTTCTTCAGGCTTGCTTGCTTCTTGCTCTTCTTCATGTGCAAAAACTGAAACTTCATTACTGCTAAGTATTTCAAAAGCTTCGTGTTCTGCTTCATTTATGATAACACTCTTGCTTGCTGCTTGGTCATTTGCTCCTGCTTTGTTGATTTCAAGCCAGATAGTAAAGGAGAAGGTTGAGCCTTGTCCTTCAATACTTTCTACCTTAATATCACCGCCTAAGAGGTTGACTATACTGCGAGAAATAGAAAGTCCAAGTCCTGTTCCTCCATAAACTCTTGAAGTTTTTGCTTCTGCTTGTTCAAATGGAGTGAAGAGTTTTGCTATATTTTCTTGTGCTATGCCAATACCTGTATCGGTGATAGCAAATTCAATGAACATTTTTTCTTCATTGCTGTCTTTGAGCTTGAGATCTAGGCTGATAAAGCCTTTTTCGTTAGTAAACTTCACCGCATTGCCAAGCATATTTATAAGCACTTGGCGAAGACGAAGTGAATCTGAAATCACTTCACGGCGGATTCGTGGGTCTACATTTGTTTTTAATGTGATAGATTTAGCTTCACAACGTGGTCTTACAATAACATCAACAGCATTAAGCATTTCGTCCATATTGAAAGGCGCTAATTCAATTTCTACCTTACCTGCTTCGATTTTTGAAATATCAAGAATATCGTTGAGTAGGGCAAGTAAATGTTTAGAAGACTTTTCAATATGTTCTACTTGTGTGAGTGTTTTTTGTATGTCGTTGCTTGGGTCAGCTAGTGAGCGTTGAACAATGCTGCTTAGTCCGATAATAGCGTTCATTGGAGTACGAATTTCGTGACTCATACGCGCAAGGAAGTCGCTCTTTGCAGAGTTTGCAGCATTTGCATCACGAAGCGCATCTTCTAATGAATGCTGAATTTCAATAAGGCGTTTTTCTGTTTCAACACGAGCAGTCACATCACGCGCATTGAGGAGTAGGCTTGTTGGTCTTCCTTCGGCATTATAAATAGGTGTGCGAAGTGTTTCTACAGTTTCACTATGTCCATCTGCAAAAATGTATTGCTGTTCAAGCAGAATAGTTCTGCCTTTTTCGCGTGCTGAATTATTATACGCTCCAGCAACCGACCCATATTCGCTTCCAAGCATTTCTGTAATGGTTTTGCCAATAAATTCAGAGCTTGGTTTGTTTGCAAGTGCACTGTATCGTGGGTTTACCATAAGGTATCTGTCTTGATTATCACAAATAGCCATAAGATCAGGACTTGCTGTGAATATGGTATTGAGTAGTCGGCGCTGCTCTTCGATTCTTTGTTCTGTTTGTGTGAGTTCTGTCAAGTCAAAAGCAGAAACAATATAGCCTATTTCTTCTTCGCCGTCTTCAGAAAGGGTGACAACTTCAACAGCTCTGTCTTGGAAGTATTTATCAAGTGCTTCTACATGCTGAAGCTTTGTTTCTTTTCCGTGATTAAGAGCATAAATAGCATCATGATCGCTTCCTTCTTCATAGAAGGTGATATTGTAGAAGGATTTGCCTATTATCTCTTCTTCGCTTTTTTGGGCTAGCTGTAAACCGGCTTCGTTGATATATATGACTTCTTTCTTACTGTTAACAATTACAGTAGGTTCTTTTACAGATTCAACTAAGGCGTCTGCCATGTCGTCAAAAGCTCTGGCAAGAGCGCCGAGTTCATCATTTCTTTCTGAATTGATGCGAATTTGACGATGACCATGACGGAAGCGGTTAAAAGCAAGCACAAGTTCTGAAATAGATTTTGTGAAAGCTGATGCCATCATGATAGCAATAATAATGACTATAATACTCATAACAAGAGTAGAGAGTGAAAGATTCATCGCTATG
Source organism: uncultured Desulfovibrionaceae bacterium (assembly GCA_964369675.1). Lineage (GTDB taxonomy): Bacteria > Desulfobacterota > Desulfovibrionia > Desulfovibrionales > Desulfovibrionaceae > CAYJAZ01. The sequence goes on from CAYJHE010000043.1 coordinate 8,287, forward strand.
TCTTGTAATGTTGCTAAAATATATGATTGCGCATCGTCTGCAATAGTATTCAATTCATTTTCAGCATCGAGAACAAGCTTGTCGAGCTCTTCTTTTGTTTCTAAAACTGGGCGATAGAAGTCATCAACACCAGCACCAACAGCAACAAAGCCAAAACCAACCTTTGCTTTGCCGTAATTACCTGTATAATAAGGAATTGCAGCAGCTGTGGTGAGCTTTGTAAGACCTGACCAACGGATAAGGAATGAGCCTGAGCCGCCTTCTTCAACAAGGTCAAACCAGCCTTCACATTGCGGAGCATGGTTCAAGTAGCGACAGTCAAGTCCAACTAAGCCTTGCTTAACTAAGTCTGCTGAACCTTTTTTCTTGTTTGTTTGTCCTTCAAATGTTGGATATGTTGATAAAAATTCATTGTGTTCTAAGCCACTTTTTTGCCATGCTTCATACACAGTTTGTTCAAGCCATGGAATTTCAGGCATACCTGTTTCAGGGTTAAAGCCATAGATTGAATGGTGGCGAGGATGAACTATGCTTCTTCCTTTATAGTCCCAAATAAATGCATAGTTACCTGAAATAGGGTCGCTATATTCAGAATATCTTTCGTCAGTTGGGAGAATATGGTTCATCATATTGAGAAGATGGTCGTGGTTTAAAGCAAGGCTTACATAACCAATTCTTTTACCTTTTTCTACAACAGGCATGGCCCAACGAATAATACCCTTAAAACGCTTGCCTATAGGATTTTCAGGGCCTGCATAGGCATTGTTTTCAGGTTCAAAAGGAATGTTTCTTTTTTGGGCATTTTCTGGAGTATAAGAACCTATAATTTTTGAAGGAACATAGGCGCCAACAACATCAGAAACATATATTTCATCGTCTTTGAGATTTTGTAAATCTTGCCAATAGGTTTCTGCTTTGATGAAGGTATTTTCTTTTTTTGAAATATCTTTCAATTCTTTGTCAGTTAAATTTCCATTAACAACCTTGATAATTTCCTTACCTTTAAGGTCAATGAAGGTGGCTTCATGGTAGATAGGAATATCCAAATGATTAAAAGGAAAAGGTGGAATATTGTGATAACTAAGGTCGTTATCTCTGTTTGAAGAAACAGTAGGGTCTTGGTAGACAGCAGGTGTTTCTGGTTGCCATTTTTTCCCATCTTCTGAAAGTACCCATGGTGTTTGTTCAAGCACTCTTGCTGTTTTTTCCGCAATAAAAGCTTGATAGACCTCTTTTTGCGGTTTTATGTTTGCAAGAAAACGAAGATCTGCGTCACGAGAATAGAGAAATTCAGCAACTTGATTAGCTAAATCGGTGGTTGTTCTTTCAATTTCCATTGTAGCACGGTTTTCAATTGCTGACATACTGTCTTCAATAGCAACAGTGGTGGTTTGATTGAGAGAATTATTTAGTGTGACGGTAAGTTGTTTGATTCTGTTTTTTAATTCATCACCCATATCTGAAGTTTCTTGCCACGCAAGCATCGCGATAAGAATAAGTGGAATTACTTTGATAACAACAAAAAGGATGATTAATTTTGCGCGCATTCCTAAATTAAAACCATTTAAAAACTGCATAAAAAGCGAGGTGTTTGTTGTGTTGTTTTTCACTTAAATTTCTCCAGTAAAAGATTGATAAATTTATTTAATAAAGAACATACTTAATAAAACATTGCCATAAAAAGAAGTAAAAGGCAATAGTTTTTATAAGTGAAATTTTGTTGGAATATCAAAAGCTTGCTTATTCGCCTTATAAAGCAAAATAAAAAAGTCTTGCAATCAAAATATACTTGTGTTAAAAAATAGCTATACATAATAAATAAAAGGCTTTTATAAAAAAGCCAAATCGAACTCTATAGATGTAATTAATCTACCTTTGTGTGTTTTTAGACTTCATGTTTTCTTCAATAAACCGTAACTCAAGGGCTTGAGAGCTTCTTTATGCAAAAAAATATTGAAAAATGGAAAGAAAATAAGCGCAATGAAACTGTTATAGCAAAACAAAATGTAACTTTCGGTATCAATGTTGCTATATTTGCTTTGTGGACTGCTCTTGTGCTTGCTGTTGCTTTTTATTCTTATATAAGAAGAGATGAGGCTGTAAACGTCTTAGCTGTTGAAGCGGCTGAAAAGGTTGCCGATAGGTATGTGCTAGGCCAAGAAGTCGGACTTATTTTTAAAGACTTGTACTTTAGTTCAGCCAAACTTCCTTTTGAGAATAATTCAAGCGAGGGTGAATCTAGTTTAGATGAAGATTTATTGCAAGAGCATATGAATGCTACAAGACTATCTCCTGTTATTAACGAACTTTTTGCAGAAAAAGGAGTATATGTTAGTTTTGTAGGCAATAAGCTCTTTAAAGAAGGTAGTAGGCCAGATTCATGGACGAGAGCTGCTCTTGAGGAGCTTGAAGAGGGTGAGCATTCTGTTTATGAAATAGTAGAACTTCATAACGCACCTTATTTGCGAACCCTTTTTGCTGCAAGAGTTTTGCAAAGGCATAAAAATTTTCCTGCAAATGAAAAAGTGCCCGATTTCTTTAAAAATAATAAAGTAGGCACTTTATATAGTGGTGTCAGTGTATACTATCCCTTGACTGCCTTACTAGCTATTGAGTTTAAGAAGTTTTATATTTCTTGTGCCTTGCTCTTTCTTCTTTGGGCTTTTGGCGCATCATGTGTTGTTATTTTTGGTGGAAGGTTTATCAATTTGATTTCAAAATATACTTTATTGAAGTCTAAGGTGAGTCTAGCACAAAGCGAAACCAAGAAAGAGCTTGATGTCTATCAAAGGGATATTAAAAAACTAGAACTAGAAAAAGAAGAAGCTTTAAAAGATAGAAGCCAGTTCTTTGCAAAAGTAAGCCATGAAATTCGCACACCTCTCAATGGTATCTTAGGAATGTCTGAGTTGTTGCTCAGAACAAAGTTGTCTGACGAACAGTCTTTTCAGGTGGCTTCCTTGAGAGCTTCTGCAAACAACTTGCTTGATGTATTTAATGATATTTGGGATTATTCACGCATGGAAGCAGGAAACCTGCAAGTGGATTCCCAGCCCTTTGCTCTAAGGGACACTCTTTATTCTGTAATTAAAATATATTCGCATCAAGCAAACTCCAAGGGTTTGGAATTGATTGCAAATATAGCTCCTCACATACCTGATAACTTACTTGGTGACCCTACAAGAATAAGGCAAGTGCTTTCAAACTTACTCAGTAATGCAATCAAGTTCACTGACAGAGGTGAAGTTGTTCTTTCTGTTTCTGAAACTTCCTTTGTGGACGATGTGGCAAAGGTGAGCTTTACAGTAAGAGATACAGGCATTGGTATTTCAAGTGAAAAAAGACTTGCCATAATGTCTTCTGAGCAAATGCATGATGGTTCTTCAAAACGTAAGTATGAGGGGCTTGGACTTGGGCTTGCTATTTCTTCACGCCTTGTCACACTCATGGGCGGAAAATTAAATGTTGATTCAGAACAAGGTAAGGGCTCTTCATTTTCTTTTACTTTAAACTTGCCTTATTTACCTGGTGTTTCACAGGAAAAGTCAAATTCAGCTAATGTACTCAAAGGCGAGCATGTGCTTATTGTTGACGATAATGCTACAAATAGGCGAATTTTGCGTGAACAAGTGAAAGAATGGGGTATGGTTTCAAGTGATTGTACGGGAGTTGACGAAGCTTTAAGACTTTTGCAAGTGTCAACAAATTCTTATACGCCTTTTTCTGTGGTTATTTCAGATTTGCAAATGCCTGAAAAAGACGGAATTGATCTTGTGCAAGAAATGAAGAGAACTCCAGCTTTAGCACAAATTCCTGTGATATTGCTCTCTTCTGCAATTCTTGGCACTGATATGGCAAAAGAACTCTTCTTTGCTTCGCTTTACAAGCCTGCAAAGCCGTCAGAGCTCATTAAGGCTTTAGCAGCAGCTGTTAACCATAAGGCTCATTTTGATAAGGATTCTGCTCCTCAGATAGTGCATGATGAAAAGCATGTTAAATCAGACCATTCATTCAAAGTCTTACTTGTCGAAGATTTAGAAATAAACAAACTTGTTGTAAGTAGTATACTCAGAGAATTAGGGCATGAAGTCTCGGTTGCAAAGGACGGACAAGAAGCTCTTGACGTTATTGCAAGAGATGAGTTTGATATTGTGCTCATGGATATTAATATGCCTGTCATGGATGGTTTACAAGCAGTGAAAATCATTCGTGAAAATGAAGCAAATGATGTGACTGGTAAGCGTTTGCCTGTGATTGCGCTTACTGCAAATGCGGACGGCGATGCAAGAGTAGGCTTTATGAAGGCTGGTTTTGACAGTTATATTTTAAAACCTGCTGCAATTCAAGACTTACATTATGAAATTGAAAGAACAGCTCAAAAGTATAATATTCCTTCACGTCAAAGAAGTGATGAGAAGAAAAATTCTTTACATAAACAACAATTTCAATCGGTTACTCCTGTACCTCATGAACCTAAAGTAGAAGTTAAGCAAGATAAGCAAGATAAGCAAGATAAGCCAAGCTCTTATGCTATGCCAAGTATTGCAGCAAATATTGGAAGTGGAATTTCAGCAAAGCCAAGTACTGTAATAGGGCAAAAAGTAATTGAGACCTTTGATTTTAGACCAAAAGAGTCTAAAGCTAAAGATGTAGCACTTGAGCGCATTGAGCCTGTAAATGCTGAAAGTAAATCTCCTAATACAAATTTTGAACCTTCGATTTTTTCATCAAATAAAACTATGCCATTAGGAAAAAACGATAAAACAAATGAGCCAAGTATTGCAAAAAACATTCAACCTATTGAACAAAAACCGCTCAAGATTGATTTAGAAAAGCTTAGTAAAACTGAAGTTGAATTAAGTAAGCCAAATACGGCCAACATTGATTCAAGTAAGTTTGCACCAAGCATTCAAATAGATAAAGAAAAATTTGCTCCCACTTCTTTAATAAATGTAGAAAAAGAAGTGAAAGCAGAAAATAATAGTTCACTTAGCTTAGGCGAAGATAATAATCTAACAATTGAAATAATTAATAAAGGAGAGCAGGAAAGTATGGACACAAGTAATCAAGATGTCACAACCCATTTTAGTAATGGTAAAGAGAGGATTGTCAATCCTCCAATTGATGCACAACTGCTTACAAAGTCTTTTGCCTCGTATCCTGATTTGGCGTATAGGAGTATTGAAATCTTTTTAAGAGATGCGCCAAAATCACTTGTAGAAATAAAAAATGCCCTTGAAATTGACGATAATAGCACGTTGACAGTAAGCGCACATGCAGTTAAAGGTCTTATCTCTTATTATTCAAAAGCTTCGGTTTATGACCTAGCCCTCAAGCTTGAGCACATGGGAAGAGATAAATTTCTTCCAGCGCAAAAAAGCGCAGTAGAAGCAACATTAGCTGAATTTGAACAAGTTTTTGAAGAATTACTAACAGCAATGAAAGTGTATATGGAGTAATTATGCGTATTGTAATCGCAGAAGATCAGGAGATGGGAAGGCTTATTTTAGCTGGACATCTTCGACAATATGGGCATGAAGTGATTGAGACTTGTGATGGGCAAGAAGCTTTGCAAGCGATTATGGAATCGCCTGAAACTGTTGATATGCTTATTACAGACTGGAGTATGCCTAATATGGATGGTGTTGAGCTTGCGCGTAAAGTGCGCGAACTCTCTCAACATTCGCAATATATTTATATTATCTTACTTACTGCAAAAACAGAATTTAATGATAAACTTGAAGGCTTTAGCGAGGGTGGTGTTGACGACTATATAGAAAAACCTTTTGAAGCTTCTGAATTACAGCTTCGTATACAAGTAGGTAATAGAGTTGTTGATGCTGAAAGAGCGCAAAGAATGATAAGCGCAAACTTGCAAGCTCTTGTGTATGAGCAAACAGAAATCATACGCGAAACACAGGCTGAAATTGTTGGGCGATTGTTTAATGCCTTAGAAAGCCGCGATGGCGAAACAGGCGGACATGTTCATCGTATTGGCTTATTGAGTGCTTGCATGGGTAAGTTGCTTGGCTGGAAGAATGAATATATTGAAATTATTCGCTCTGCCGCACCTTTACATGATATTGGTAAGATTGCTGTGCCAGATGCCGTTTTGAGAAAGCCTGGCAAGCTGACAGAAGAAGAGTTTGCTATAATTCAGGAACATTCTGCTGTTGGAGCAAATCTACTATCAAATTCAAAAAACCCTATTATTATGATGGGCGAAGTGATTTCGCATTATCACCATGAAAATTGGGATGGCTCAGGTTATCCTTGTGGCTTGAAAGGCACAGATATACCTATTGAAGCGCGCATAGTTTCTATTGTGGATGTGTATGATGCGCTCAAGTCTGACAGGGTGTATAGACCTAGTTTGCCTGAAGATAAGGTTATAAGTTTATTAAAAGAAGGTTCTGGAAAGAAGTTTGATCCTGAATTGCTTGAAATATTCTTGGATAATTTAGAGCTGATGAAAGAATATGTTAAGGATCACGAAGAAAATTAAGCTATAAATTTATTATTATAAACTTGGAAAAATTATGTCATATCAGCAAAAAGAAGAGAATATACAGAAATTAAACAAAGAAGCTTTGCAAGTGAGCAAGGAGATTGCTGTTAAATTTATTGAAACGCAAAAAATGACAACATCAAACTTTGCGCAAATCTTCCCGAACATACATAAAGTTGTGTTGGATACAATTAAAGAAGGGCAAAAAAA
>CAYJHE010000044.1:0-2287 GCA_964369675.1 uncultured Desulfovibrionaceae bacterium
ATTTGCGAAAAAGTTTTAAGCTTCGCTTAAATACTGTTTCGCTTTAAAATATGAGTATTCTCTTACAGCAAAGTAAAGCTACGAACTACAAGCAAGAAGCATGTTCACTGCGTTCACATGTTTTTACATATTAGCTTTAAATATTATCACATATCTGCTATATTGTACTCTTGATAAAAATAACTATTAATACTATTATAGATTTAATTCTTTTTTTAGACATTTAACAAAGAACGTGATTTATGCCACATTTTAGACAATTAAAACAAGATATTCGGGCATACCTTGCTACAGACGACTTTGACTCAAGCAATATAAAAGCCCTTCCTTTATCCTTTCAAGAGTTGCCTTATGAAAAATGGGTGAGTCCGCTTTTTGCTTGCCTGCTTGAAGCAGACCCTATGCCCTTGCGTGCTTCGCGCATGCTTGGCTTTGCCATTTCCCATATTTTTAATGATGATAAAGAAAGAGCGCGAATAATAGTCAGGCGCATGATTTGGCAAATGAATGAAGAATCTGGCAACATTGGCTGGGGCATACCCTATGCTTTTGCACAAACACTTATACATTCCAAAGCTTTGGCCAAAGAATATCACAAAATCCTGCTCTCCTATATTCTTGACTTAGAAGTAGACAGCAATTATTGTGATTACGCTCCGCTTCGCATTTATTGTTTCAATGCTGCTGAAATGCTGCTTGATGCCTATCCTGAATATAGAGAATATGCAAAAAGAGCCTTAGTGCAAAGTATGCAAAAAGATGAGGACACAATATGCAGAAATAAAGCAAGAGAATTAGTTGAAAAATATCAATTAAACTAAAAAACTTTTTATTCTCAACTATGTGAAAATAAAAAGTTTTTAAAATAAGTTTTACAAGTATAATTTCTTAAACTATAGTAATTTCAAAGGTGAGATCTTCACCAGCCATTGGGTGGTTTGCATCAAGCAAGATGCTTTCATCTGAAATATCCACAATAGAAACTTCAAGTTCGCCTTGATCTGTTTCAACAGTGAGTACAAGTCCGATTTCTGGATGAATAGCTTCAGGTAGTTGTGAGCGCTCAACTTCAAAAACAAGAGCTTCTTCGTGTTCACCATAGGCTTCTTCTGCTGGAATGGTTACAGAGAAAATATCGCCTGAATCCTTTCCTATAACAGCTCTTTCAAAGCCTTCAATCACCTGCCCTTCACCTATTTTAAAAGTCAAAGGTCTATCTTCTGCTGAACGGTCAAATTCAATTCCGTCTTCAAAAGTTCCTATATAGTGTACTGAAACCATGTCGCCGTGTTTTATAGACATATTAAACCCCTTAAATACCCTCAATACGAAGGTTTTATAATACAAAAATGTACTTTATGTCATATATATATCATAAATTTAAATAATGGCAATGCCAAAAAGGACAAAAAAAAATGGCTAATAAATCCAGCTCTATATTCTCTATGCTCAGCTTAGCCTCAACTATGGGGCTTCACATGGTTTCAGGTCCAATTGTCGGTGGTCTTATTGGTTGGCTGGTAGACAAATATTTTCCAACACAACCTTATGGAATTATTATCGGTTTAGTCTTAGGTTTTGGTGCTGGTTATATTAATGTTATGCAAGATGCAAAGAGATTAAAAGCAGAACTTAAAGATATAGAAAATAAAAAGATTGAAGTAAAAGACGAAAAAAAAGTTGACGAACACATAGAATACGGTATCTTTGGCGAAGAAAAAAAGATTGATTTAAAAAAATAAAGGATTTCAGATGCAAACTCGCAAGAGAGTGAATATATATACAGATGGTTCTTGCCTTAAAAACCCTGGCAAAGGTGGATACGGTGTTATTTTAGAGCTTGGCGATTACAAAAAGGAATTGAGTGGAGGTTATACGCTTACAACAAATAACCGCATGGAATTACTTGCTGTTATTGAAGGCATTAAGGCGTTAAATCAAGCCTGTATTGTTGATATTTACACAGATTCAAAATATGTTGCAGATGCTATCTCAAAACATTGGCTCACAAATTGGCAAAAAAATGGCTGGAAGACCGCCCAGAAAAAAAATGTCAAAAACAAAGACCTTTGGATAGACTTACATAAAGCCCTTGCAAAGCACAGTGTACATTTTCATTGGATTAAAGGGCATGCAGGGCACGAACAGAATGAAAGATGTGATGAACTTGCAAGAAATGCAGCTAATGGCGATAATTTAGCTGTAGATATAGGCTATGAAGAGAATTCTTAATTATGCGCTATACCATACCACAATGAGAGTGGGGAAGCCCCCACGAACAATGGCT
>CAYJHE010000044.1:2387-14907 GCA_964369675.1 uncultured Desulfovibrionaceae bacterium
TAGCGAGTGAAACAAGAGCCACGCCTCTTGTGAGCGAGGTTTTGTGCACGAAGTCGCCAAAACGAATCTCTTGAAGATATGGGCTATGAAGAGAATAAATAAGGTCTTTTAAATAATCCTTTACCATTAATCATATTCGGCTTATTATACCTTTGTGTTAAAGATGACAATCAAATTTTTACTTTAAGTATAAGATGGAGTTTTTAAAATGGCTGAAATTTTTAAGGAATACGATATTCGTGGCATAGCTGAAAAAGACTTTGATGCAAACTTTGTTTATAATTTGGGTAAGGCATTAGCTACTCACTTTACTGAAAAAAATGCAAAAACATGTGTAATTGGGCAAGACTGTCGTACAACTTCGCCTATGTACGCAAAGGCACTTTGTGATGGTTTAACTGAAAGCGGCATTGATTGTATCTTGATAGGCATGGTTGCAACGCCTTGCCTTTATTATGCAGTAAAGTATTTAAAACTTGAGGCTGGCGTAATGATTACAGCAAGCCACAATCCGGGTGAATACAATGGCTTCAAGGTTGTTTCAGGCGAAAGCACCTTGCATGGCGCACAAATACAAACATTAAAAAAATACATTCAAGATAAAAACTTTATCACTTCAGAAAAGAAGGGAATAATCACAGAGCAAGACATTGTGCCTGCCTATGTTGAAGACATAAAGAAACGCTTGCCAAATGTTGCGAAATACAAGGTTGTTGTAGACGCTGGCAATGGCGCAGCCTCATTGGTTTGCCCTCAAGTGCTCAAAGCTATAGGCGCTGAAGTTATTGAACTTTTCTGCGAACCTGACGGCACTTTCCCTAATCACCACCCAGACCCTACACAAGAAAAAAATATGCTTTCTCTCAGAGCAGCTATTTTAGAGCATAAGGCAGATTTAGGGATTGGTTTAGACGGCGATGGAGACAGAATTGGCATCATGGATTCAAAGGGTAAGCTCTATATGGGTGATGAACTTGTTTCCATTTTTGCGCGTGAGCTTCTTATGCGTGAGCCAAGCGCGACAATTATTTCAGATGTTAAGTGCTCAGAAAGATTATATTCTGATAAAAATCTTAATGGCAGAGTGCGTATGAATCAAACAGGCCATTCGCTCATTAAACAGGCGATGAAAGATTTTGATGCGCTTATGGCTGGCGAACTTTCAGGGCATATGTTCTTTAAAGATAATTGGTATGGCTTTGATGATGCCACCTATAGCGCTGCAAGACTTCTCTCAGTGCTCACTATACTTAAAGAAAAGCAAGGACTTAAGTTAGAAGACATGCCAAATTGGGAAGAAATGTATTCAACTCCTGAAATAACCTTCCCTATGGAAGACGAATACAAAAATAAAGTCATTGCCTATATTCAAGAACATTACAAAAATGACACAAGATTTGATTTAAACACTATGGACGGCGCGCGCCTAGTTCGCAAAGAAGCTCCACTATTATGGGCTCTTATAAGAAAGTCCAACACTTCCCCTTACCTCACATTAAGAGCTGAAGGAAAAAGCAAAGATGATGCTGAGGCCTTGCTAAAAGAATTACAAGAAGTAGCAACTAAGGGAAAAGAAGCTTAATTTACACGCTATTTAAGCTTAATATCTTTAAAAAACAAAAAGTTCGGATTTGAAAACACATGTTCTCAAATCCGAACTTTTTTATTTATTTTTAAAAAGTGGCGCGCCCGAAGAGATTCGAACTCCTGACCAATAGCTTAGAAGGCTACTGCTCTATCCTACTGAGCTACGGGCGCGTTCAACTTGACCCTTTATAGAACATTTTCAATAAAGGGTCAAGTAAAATTTTAATTCAATTATTTTAGCAAATTAGCACATATTATGCTGTAGCATATGCAACATTTACAACAGGCGCGTAGTGTTCTACTTTTTCTTGCTTTGTTTTTTCGCCTAATGTAACAACATCAAAGGCATTTTCTTCTTTTAAAGCGTGTAGGAAAAGATTATTGTGCTTATGCCCTGAACACTTTACTTCAAATCTGCCAAGCAATGGAATACCAAGCATAGCAATGTCGCCTATAAAATCAAGAATTTTATGACGCACAAATTCGTCTTTATAACGAAGACCATCAGGATTAATCACACCTTCTTCGTCTAAAACAATAGCATTTGCAAGTGAACCGCCTAGAGCAAGTCCTTTAGAATGGAGGTATTCTACTTCTTTGAGAAAACCAAAAGTTCTTGCATTTGCAATTTCTTCTAAGGTTTCAGGAGTAATTTCTATACTTAATTGTTGCTTTCCAATAACTTGATGTGGAAAATCAATGGTATAATCGATATAAAGACCATTATATGGTCTTGCTACTATGCTTTTATTCCCATCAACATAAGAAATAATCTTTGAAATCTTCGCCACTTTTTTAGGCTGTTTTAACTTCTTTATACCAACTTTGTTTATGGCAGTAATTATTTCGCTTGCTGAACCATCTAAAATAGGAACTTCATTTGCTTCAGCCTTGCAGTGGATTTGAACTTCTATATTGTCAATTTGTAAGCCAGAAATTGCAGCTAACAAATGTTCTACTGTAGATAATGAATACGCGCCGATGCGTAAAGTTGTTGCTAATTCGGTAGCTTGTACAGCATCAGGTGAAGGCATGATTGTGAAAACACCTTTTTTAGTGTGCATAGTAAAAACAATGCCTGTGTTTGCGGCAGCTGGAAGAAGCTTCATGCTCACTTCATTCCCAGAATGAAGCCCAATGCCATTAATGCTAATACTTTTTGAAATTGTACTTTGGTACATATTTCCCCCAATGAGATAAATCAAAGGCAAACTATAATTCAATTATAATCTGCATGCTCGTAGTATTAGCAATTTTCGTGCCAAAATCGTAAATTTCCCTCTTCTTGTAAAAAAGCTTCTCTAAGAACAACTTTCTTTATTTTCTTAAAAAAGCGTGTAGGCAGAACAGTTAGAAAATTGTGACATTTTTGTAACATCAAAGAAATTGAAGTGTTGTTTTTTTTACACAGTGTTACTTTAATTGTTGTTAAATTTACAATTTATTCATAAAAATCCGTATTTTACAGAGTTTTTCAAGAAAAAGTCTAAACATTCACACTTATTTACTAGACTGTGTTTCTAAATTCAAAAATTTTGTGAATTGTACTAGGAGAATGCATTTTTTGGGGAATGGAGTGTATAAAGTAATAGGAAACTTGCGCAAAAAGGCACTTTTTGCTAAACTATAAATGTAAAAATGCAAAAGACTGAATTTAGAAAGATAGCCTAAAAAAACTACAACTTTACAGCCTTACAAATACGCCAATGACCAGCATAATCCTTTATACTTTCAACTTCTTTAAAAACCTTAAACTTTTGAACTATTTGCTGCACCGCTTTAGCTTGATTGTAGCCGTGTTCTATAAGTAGAACGCCTGATTTCTTTAAGCTCTTGCTTGCAAATTCAACTACATTTTCAATAACTTCTAAACCTGTTTCACCTGAAGTGAGTGCAACTTGAGGCTCAAAATCTTTCACATGTGTTTCTAGTTCTTGGTATTCATGATCTGGAATATAGGGTGGATTTGAAATCACACAGTCAAAAAGCTCTTGTGTATTTGCAAGTGCAATGTCTTGTAGAATAAATTCAATTCTTTGTTCCACATTATGAACTTTTGCATTTTTCTTCGCTATTTCAATTGCTTTAGCTGAAATATCATAAGCTAAACATCTGGCATTTTGCAATGCAGCCATCAAGGTGATTGCAATGCAGCCACTGCCTGTGCCAATGTCGCATAATTTAATTTCTTTTTTTTCATCTTTGTATAATGCTACTACTATATCTATAAGAAGCTCAGTCTCAGGGCGTGGTATAAGAGTAGAAGACGACACAATAAAGTCTCTTCCATAAAATTCCTTGCTACCTAAAATATAGGCCAATGGTTCGTGCTTTAAAAACCTTTCCAAATAGCTATCAAGTAGCATTCTTTCAGCGTGGCTAAGCAAGCATTCATCATGAGCACGAATGCTTGCTTTTGATTTTTTTGTCACAAATTCAAGCAAGATTAAAGGTTCGGCATACTTCTTTACTTCAAAACCTTCTTTTAATTTACTGTCTTGTGTATCATTGAGTTTACACTTATGTATTGCCTCTTTGAGCCAATCTTTATAAGAAACTTGTGACATCACCCTACCCTAACTATACATTTGTTCTTTTATCCATTCTTTTATATAGTCAGGCGGAGTGGAAACACCTTTAAGCGAACCAAATTCCTTGAGAAAACTATCTTCAAGTTCCTTTGGAAGCGCGGAAGAATACAAGTCAATTGCTTCTTCTGAATTTCTTTTAACTAATCTTAATGTAGGCTTTTCTTGCCAATGGTCAATAACAAAGTATACAGCAACATCGTCTTTTGAGCGAACTGGAGGATGTTCGTCATGCCAGTTATTATTGCCCCATTCCAAATAAAGTCTTACCGCATCTTCAGGTGTCAAGTTCCATTCTATTGTATAATCAGCAAAATCTTTTAATTGCATAAAAACTCCTTTCTTATATAACGATAATAGTTCTTATTCCTATTAAGTCAAGATTGTTTTTCCTGCATCTTCACGAAAGCCTATTTATTCTATTATAGTTTCTTAGTTTTAATTTTTGATTAAGAAGTCTAAAAAAGGGCGCACTAAAAAGCACACCCTCAAAATTCAAACTTTATTTATTATTCTCAAGGAATAATAATTATTTGCTTTCGTTTAATTCAGAACGGAATTTACGAGAAATACGGAAAACAACAACCTTACGAGGTGGCAATGTGATCGACTCATCTGTTTGAGGGTTTCTGCCCTTGCGTGCATTCTTCTCATAAGCTTCAAACTTTCCAAAACCGCTAATCAAAAGAGCATAGTCTTTTTTTATAGATTGTTTCATTAAAACAAATAGGTTTTCGATAATTTGTTTTACTTCTGCACGATTTCTTTCAGTCTTTTCATACACGGCTTCAACTATATCCGCCTTAGTAAGTGCCTTGTTCATAATCCACTCCTTTGTTGAAGTCTAAAATTTTAAAGAGATTAAAATAGCTATTTAACACCTAAGAAGAGATATTTGCTCTTATTTTTTCTGCAAATTGGGTCATTTCCTCTATACTTTCGTATGAACTTTGTTTCCATAAAGGAAATTCAGAAACATCAAAACGAGGAATAATATGCCAATGCACATGCCCTACAACCTGACCTGAAGCGGGAAAATTGTTTTGAATACAATTAAACCCTTTTGCCCCAAGGCTTTTCATCAATGCGTGAGCAACAATTTGTTGCGCTTCTAACGCATCTTTAGCATAATCTAATGGAAGCTCTAAAATAGTTTCAGAATGAAACTTTGGAATGATAAGAGCATGTCCCTTATTCAAGGGAGCTATATCCAAGAAAGCAAGAACTTTATCGTTTTCATAAAGTTTCGTAGAGGGTAAGCTTCCTTCAATAATTGAACAAAAAATACAATCACTCATTTTAAGAACCTTTTTTTACTAGACAAATTTATGCTTTCAAGTTAATCTGCATGAACTCTATATACATTTAATATAGCTCTATCTGCTTTGTTTGTCAATATTAAAATATACTTTTTTGCAATTTTATTCTTATATATACACTACTTATACTTTAATGACCTTGTATAAACGATTTAAGAGCAAGACCCTATTAAAATTTTCATCAAAATATCTATTATTTCAATAAAAAATCATACTACTATGACTAAGTATTCCATTACACAAATAGCAAAAGAAGAAAAATTTTCTATATATCCTTTATTTTTACCTTTCTTTGGCTGTCCTCAAATTTGCACTTTTTGTAATCAATCGCTTCAAACAGCAACTCAAATTTCTAAAAGTCTTTTGTCAAGCAAGCAATCTCTGCTCTCAAAATTAGAAAGCCTAAGAAAAGAACTAGAGTTAAGCAGTAAAAATTCTCACAAAAAAAATGAAATTGCTTTTTATGGGGGAACATTTTCAGCCCTACCAGACGATGTTTTTATCTTGTGCTTAGAATTTGTAAAAGATGCAAAAGCAAAGGGATATATTAAAAAGGCTAGATGCTCAACAAGGCCAGATGCTTGCTCATCACAAAGGCTTTCCCTTATGAAGTCTTATGGTATTGATACAATTGAACTTGGGATTCAGACTTTTGAAGAAAAAGCACTTCTTGCAACAAACAGAGCGTATTCACCACAAATTGCTATTGAAAGCTGTAAAAAGATTAAAGAAGAAGGCTTTGCTCTTGGTATACAGCTTTTGCCTAACATTCCAAAACAAAGCAAGGAAGATTTTTTGAAGGATATAGCGCAAGCAATCTCGCTTAAACCTGACTTTATGCGTTTTTATCCCTGCCTTGTTGTTGAAGACACGCTTTTAGCAAAGCAGTGGAAGAATAATGAGCATGAAGTTTGGGATTTAGAAAGCATGCTAGACTTGCTTGCTCGTGCGCTTTTTCAAACATGGCAAGCAAAAATCCCCGTAATCCGCATTGGTGTTGCCTATGAAAAAGATTTTTACGCAAAAATTCTTGCAGGTGTTCACCATCCTCACCTAGGGCAATTAGTGCAAGAAAAAGCGCTCCAAATTCTTATAGAAAAGCTTGCCAAGCAAGAGCATATTTCACCAGACAGCAAAGAATTGCAATGGCACTTTCCTCTTTCTTGCAAGGGTTTCTTATCACTCAAAAAGAACAAGGACTTTCTTTCTTCTTTTCATATCAGTGCGAAAAATATTGTATGGCACAATAGCGATACTGTATTTGTTACAAATTAAATCACGCCTTCTTTATTTATTGCTTTTTACTCTAATATATGCGATATTTTCGCTATGAAAACAACAAACACATCCTTTAATATACTCTGTGTTTTTAAACCTGACCACAACGAAGCATGCGCACTTGCACACACTGCCATTGAATTTTTTAAAACATTTGGCATTACATGCTTTCTCACTTCTTCACATTCTATAAAAGAAGAAATTGCAGACAAAGCCGCGCTTTCTAAAGCAGTGCTTGTTTTTGGTGGCGATGGCACTATGCTCGCTACAGCAAGAGCATTGCATTCTATTTCTATTCCACTTTTTGGCTTTAATTTCGGCAGAGTGGGCTTTTTGATGGAAGCAAGGGCTGAAAAATATCTTTACTGGTTTACCCGTTTCTTGGCTTCATTAAAAAAACTTTATGCAGATGAACTAGCCCATATAGAACAGGAAAAAATAACAGAAAGCCCATTATTTATTGAAGAAGACACTGTATTAAAATGCGAAGTAATTCGTGACAATAAAGTACGCCATACTTCCTATGCTATTAATGATGCTGTTGTTTCACGCATGAATATAGCGCGTGCTATTTCGCTTTCTATTTCAGTAGACAATATACATTTGAGCACATTACGATGCGATGGTTTAATAGTCGCAACTCCGCTTGGTGCAACAGGTTACGCACTTTCAGCTCACGGGCCGCTTGCTATGCCAGACCTTGAAGCAACTATCATTACGCCAATCTGCCCCTTTGCTTCTTCGCTTCCACCTTGCGTTGTCTCATCACATTCGCCAATCAGTATCTGCACACCTGAACCAAGCGATCAAACCATTCTCACCTTAGATGGGCAAGAAAATGTCTTACTTGCTCACGGCGACGAAGTAAGAATTGTTGCTCACAGTCATAAGATGAAACTTTTTATCAGCGATAAAGCATGGTATCCCAAGCGATTAGTTGAACGCGGCTTTATTCGACATACAACATAAGTGAAGGTTAATATGCAAGACATAACAAATAAAGAAAATAACACCCATAATGAAAAAGATGAAAAACATCTTGATGAGAAAAGCTATATTCCAGCTTTACCCATCACTGTTCACCTACAGCCTGAAGAAAAAATCATTGAAATTCCGCGCTACCAAGCTCGTACAGTGAAAAGATTATTCGACTTCTTAGGCATAAAACTTTGCACAGCCATAGTTGTGCGCAATGAAACCCTTCTCACACCGGACTTGCCGCTTTTTGCAGGTGATAAAGTCTTAGTAAGAAAAATTCAATCTACAGGATAAGCAATGCAATTCACAGAAATTCAAGAAAAAATTCTGCATATAGTTCAATCAAATCTTCCCTCTTCACTTACTCCCTATGCTGACATAGCAAAAGAAGTAGGTACAAGCGAAGAAGAAGTGATCTCTTTTTTGCAATCCCTCAAAGACAGCGGAGTCATCCGCCGCTTTGGCGCAAGCATAAAACACCAAAGAGTAGGCTATAAGTTTAACGCCATGGTTGCATGGGAAATTGACGACAGTTTAATTGATAAATGCGGTGAAATTGCAGCTAAAAACAAAAACATTTCACACTGCTATCACAGACCAACGCCAAACAAAGAGGCATGGCCTTATACGCTCTTCACCATGATTCACGGCATGGAAGAAAATGAAATTCAATCTGTTATTGATGAGCTTATCAAAACAACAGACTTAGAAAGCTACGCAATACTAGAAAGTATTCAAGAATTAAAAAAGATTTCAATGACCTATTTTTAAGACAGGTGAAGCTTATATTGCCTTCGGCGACCAAAAAAAACCGCATATTGCGCGGTTAACATAAAGTGAGTGGCTAAAGGAGAAAGTTATTTTTTTTAATTTGCGAAAAAGTTTTAAGCTTCGCTTAAATACTGTTTCGCTTTAAAAATTGAAATATTTGTTTATTCTAAAGCACATCTGCAAATAAAATTTAACTGCATGTTCACTTAGTTCACATGTGTTTTTATTTATTATGCAAAATGATACAAAAAAAGCACTCTCAATTGAGAGTGCTTTTTAGTTCTTTCGTCCTAAGAGAGGGGCTTGAGAGGGGGCAGATTATTCTCTCAACAAGCAAGACGAAAGGCTTTTATAGTTATGCGCTAACTTTTGCGCTCTCTTCATGTTCTTCAATGAGTTCAATAAACGCTCTTCTTGCAGCTTTTTGTTTTAATTCACCTGATAAAATATCAGTTCTTACCATTTTGAGATAAGACAAACCAACAATAACAATAACGCAGGCAATTGGAATAGAGAGAATATTAGTTGCTGTTTGCAATGTAGCAAGCGGCGCGTCAAGCATGATAAAGCCGATTGGAACTAAGCTTAGCCCAAAAGCCCAAATCAAGCGAAGAATTGGAATAGATTCGCCATTTACAACAGTTTTTTGTGTGTTTGCAGCAATAATATATGAAGCTGAGTCGTAAGAGTTTGCAGCAAAGATGAAGCAAAGCACAGCAACAACGCCAACAACAATATTACCCATTGGAAGTGATTGCATAATAGCAACAATAGTGTTTGGAATGCCAACATCTGCAACTGATTTAACAATGTCTAAAGAGCCTGTGATTTGTAATTTAAGACCGTAGTTACCAAGAACACCGAAGAATATGATACAACCTAAGCTACCAAAAACCAAGGCGCCTGCAACCATGTGTCCAACTGAACGGCCGCGTGAAATACGCGCAATAAACATACCTAAGAATGGAGCATAACCAGCCCACCATGCCCAGTAAAATACTGTCCACCATTGTGGGAACTTTGACATACCAACAGTATCAAGCCATGTAGACATACGAAGATAGTTTTGTCCCATAAGACCAATAGCTGATGAAGTTGTGTTATAGATAAAGCTTGAATCACCTGTAAGGAAAACATAGAGAATAAGGAGTAATGAAACCCACACACCAGCAGTACTCAAGAATTTAATACCTTTATTAAGACCTGTGTAAGAGCTCACACCAAACATACCAACAATGATTAGAAGAATGGTTATTTGTAAGCCGGCAGTAGGTTCAAGGTCAAACATAGTACTGATACATGCTGTTACAAGCGGGTTAGCAAGACCTAAGCTTGTTGCGATAGCGCCAACAATACCAAAGATAAAGAAAACATCTATAAGTCTACCGACAAAGCCATCAACAAGATTACCTAAAATAGGGCGGCAGCCTTCTGAACATCTAAGAACATTACTCTTTTTTACGAACATAATGTAACCAAATGTACATGCAGAAACTGAATAAATAGCCCAAGCAGTAGGACCCCAGTGGAAGAAAGATTGCGCTACAGACCATTCTGCTGCAAGCCAGCCAGACTTTTCAATACCGTAAGGAGGAGCAGGATAGAACATAGCCCATTCTACAAATCCCCAGTAAATAACGCCAGCACCAACACCACAGCAAAAAAGCATAGCTGCCCATGCGAACATGCTAAATTCAGGCTTTTCACCTTCATCACCAAGATGAACCTTGCCGTACTTACTGAATATAACATAAAGACATAAGCCAAGGCAGAATAGACCAAACCATAAATAAGGCGCGCCTAAATAGTTTAAAACCCAATTATTAATGCCGCTGATAACTTTTGAGCTTTCTTCAGGCATAATGATGATTGGCATTGAAATAACAAGCAATGCCAGCCACGAGATAAATAATGTGGGCTTATTGATAAGGTCCCAGGTTTTTTTGAAATTACTCATTGATGAAACTCCTTAAATTTCCAATATTTTTTCAACAGCTACTTTCAGATTCTTGCTAAAAACATCAAGTAAGCCATCATTTTCTAGGTAAGAGGTGATTACAGCATAAGAGGCGTTCTCTACGCGATAAAAAATTCCAAGCCCCTGCGGCACTACCGGTGGAAAATAACTTGTCACCATATCGTCATGTCCAAAAGATGTGCAAGAAAGTCTGTCTTCACACATTTTTTGATACTGCTTGCTTGTGAACAATGCTATATCCTCAGGCAAAGAAAGTGCTTGTCTATAATCATTACACACTTCCTTTAATGTATATAAATACCTATTGACTCCTAAGCCTGCTTGCGCTTCCTTTGTGCGCCTAAAATGCGCATTGAGAGCTTCTTCGCGCAAGGCTGACAATGTCTCCTTGCTCTCATTAGCAAGTAAAGCAGAAACAAAGGCTTTTGATTCATGAGTAATAGGTCTATTTACTTCTGTTCTTCCTCTGAAAAACTTTCTGCAATCGACTGAAATATAAGTATTATATATTTCTTTCCAGGTGAGCTTTTGTGCCACTTGAAAAGCTAAATGCATAAAACCATCTGCTGATAAAATACCTTTTTCTTTCAAACTTCCTCTAGTCAAGGCAGGAAAGTCAACAATGCGCGCGTCAAAGGCAGCTATTTTAGCACGATAACGTGCCAAACATTCTTGCAATTTTTCCTTATGCTCGTCTATATTAAAGACTAGTTCTCTACAAGGGGCTGTGTTCTTTGTTTTCTTGTAATCAAGATTTGCATATTCTTCGCTCATTCTTGTCACAAGATACACTTCTATGCCGCCATCGCAATAGGTGTGGTCAACCACCATCGACATATTGCCATTTTCGCACACAGCAAATTGAGTGCCTTTTCCATGAAATCTGTTAGACCATACAGGGTCACTTGAAGAAGCAAACAGTCTTTGCAAAAGTGTTTCAGGCTTGCAAGTATCAAGGTTTACCACCATGATTGCGTCTTTAATATACTGATATTCTTCTTGATTTGTCTTGTCTTGCAATAAAATTTCAAGAACTTTAGCCGCTCTATTTCTTTCAGGTTCACAAGAAGCAAGGTTGAAATTCACATCAAGACCTTCTTTAGAAGAATCAAGAATATCTTGTACAGCGTTTAGAATGTCGCCATAAGCAATATATTCATTATTTTCAGTCAATACATCAATTTTGTACATTCTATTCTTGTACATAACAAGACTATGCTTGCTTATGCCATCGCAGATATACATTTCGTCTAAATTTTCTGCTATATGATTGATTGAAGCGAGTGCGCCAAGAAGTTCATCATTAGAATAGCTTTTATTTCCAAGTGTATAGGCTTCATTACCCCTTGTTCTGTATTCTTTATAGACTTTTGCAGACGAAGCAAGAATAGCCGCTGCTTTTTCTGCTTGAGAAAAAGTTGCTATACTTTTATTGTCATAAACTATAGGCACGCTTGTGTGTGGGCAAATTGGGTCTCTAAAGCCAAGATGCGCTCTTACCCAATAATTATAAATATAGCTATCTTCTGTGTCTTCAGCCAAGCTATCCATCTTTTTCTTTATCTCATCAAATTGCTCTAAATCCATAAAAGCTTGCACTTGCGCTCTTGCTTCTACTAATTCTTCTGCTGTAACTAAAGGTTCAAGCCAAGTTAAATACTTTGCTAAAGTTTCCTTCAATCCAGGATTTGGATAATGCGGAAGATTTGCTGAATTTTCAATCTTTCCATTATACTTTATACAATCCATATATTCTCCAAAATGTCTCTACTTACAAATAACAAACTAAAAGTATAGTTTTTACATATATACAAATATCATGCCAAAAATCTAATTCTATTTTATTCTATAAAAAACAAATAGATAAAGAAAAGTACATTAAAAGCAATTCAAAAATTGAAGCAAATTCAAATCACATGTGAAATGATTTCATTTCATGAAGTGATTTGTTTTTTATTGCCTTTAAGCTTTTAATATGTTAATTGACTTATTGAGGGAGATTTAATATGTATAATTTAACC
>CAYJHE010000045.1:0-14714 GCA_964369675.1 uncultured Desulfovibrionaceae bacterium
GCAAAAACAGGCCTTTCAAAAGATGAAGTAGAGCTGATAATGAAGAGTTTGTAAGGGTCATTATTTTATATTTTTATTTTTTTTGCCTTCGGCGACCAAGAGGATTATCCTCACGAACTACTGCCCTTTGGTCGCCGAAGGCATTAATAAATTATATCCTACTTATTAATAAACCAAACTTGATTGTTTCCGCTATGCATTTGCGCAACTTTTCTAAATTCTCTTTTTTCTTCTAAATCTGTGATAGCGTGCTTGAGATGCTCGATATTTTTCTTCCAGTCGGCTGTATCGAAAGAGAGCAAGATCTGCCTATCTTCCCAAAACATTTCAATACCTTTAGCTGTACTTAAACGCATCCATGAAAGGGTATTGAAGTCAAAGGGGAGAAAGTTTTTGTTATATTCAATTTCATCTATAAAGTCAGGTAATATGCGCAAGGCCTCTTCTGGACTTTGCCCAAGCTCGAGCATAGGTAGTGAGACAAAATTATGCGCTTGTACTTGAGATATGATTTTTCCTTGACCGTCTACATAAAATAAACGGTTATTATATAAAACAGTGAAACGCGGTGCTCTTTCTTGGATTTTTATTTCTAATGTTTGTGGCAACTTGCGTGAAATCTGCACGCTTTCAATCCATGGGTTTTGTAATAATCGAGTTTCTACTTCGTCAAGATAGACAGAAAAAAGGGTACTTGAATCGTCTATGCCACTGATTTGTATGATGTCTTCCTTGCTAAAGTGCTCAGTTCCTTCAATGGAATATTCTTTTATTTCAAAATAGGGATGATGCATAGCAAAGTTTGCAATGCCATAAAAAGCGTAGGCTAAAACCAATACAAAAGCGCAAATAATAAAGGTAGTTGTGAAATAAAAAAAGGATTTCTTCATCTTTTGGCTATCTATTTCACCAACAGCAAGTTTTTTCTTTTCCTTTTTTTCTTGTTCAGCTATTTTCTTGCTTTTTGCAAGTGTTTGCGCGCGTGAAGAATGCGGCTTTTCATCGCTGTAACTATTTTTTTTAGGCTTTCCTTGTTTTGATAAAACAGATTTATTTGAAAAATTCATAGGCTTACCTGCTAAAACCCAGTAGCTAAAGCACTAGCTTGGGAGAGTATTTTTATTTCTGTTTCTAAAACTATATTAAAGTCACTATACACTTTTTCTTTTGCTAATTCAATAAGTTCAATGGCATTTTGAAAAGAAGCATCTTTATGGTTTACAAGAAAGTTTGCATGAAGAGAACTAAAACTCATATCACCTAATCTATAGCCTTTAAGACCTACTTCTTCAATAAGCTTGCCTGCAGCTGCACCGCTTGGATTTTTGAAAGCGCAACCTGCGGTTTTTTCAGCTAAGGGCTGACTTGCTTTTTTCTTTGCAAAGTTTTCCTTTATTGTTTTGCTCACAAGTTCAGGAGTGGATTTCTTCATTCTTAGACACATATCAAGGTGAATCTTGTATTGCACTTTATCTTTTAGTGAAAAATGCCTGTAGGCAAAGTTACAATCGCTTTTAGCATAGCTTTTTATGCCAAAGTCAGGTGAGAAAATATCTGCTTCTACAAAAACATCTTCTACTTGACATGAAAACGCGCCTGCATTCATTGCCAAAGCTCCACCCATACGCCCAGGTACGCCTGCAAGACCTTCTAAGCCTGAAAAACCCTGCTTTTCGCAATATTTGATAAAGGAGGGAAGAAAATAGCCTGAACTGACTTTGAGCACAACAGAATCACTCTCTTCACAAAGAATTTCAATAGGCTTTTTTGAATCAATGACATCTTTGATAAGCACACAGTTTAATTCTTTATCGTCAATAAGCACATTAGAACCGCCACCAAGAAGGATAAAAGGAAGTTCAATTTCTTGCAAATGCAAGGCAAGAGCTTCTAGGTCTTTTTTTTCTTCGAGCAGAAATTCTTTTTGAACAATACCGCCTATACCTAGGGTTGTGTATTGTTTTATATGTGCTTTATCAAATATTTTCATAGATTTGTGAGGTTAAGAATTGATGAAAAGTGGAGCTAATTGTGTGATATTGCCAGCACCTAGTGTGATAAGCACATCGCCAGCTTTAATGTCTTCCTTGATTAATGCGAGAACTTCTTCATTATTTGCAGCATGCTCGACTTTAAGTGTTGTCACTTGCATAATGCCTTGCGCTAAATTTTGTGAATTAATGCCAGGTATTGGCTTTTCTGAAGCAGGATAGATTTCAGTAAGATAGAGTTTTTCAATTCCCTCAAAGCAAGAACAAAATTCACCAAAAAGGGCTTGTGTGCGTGAAAATCTGTGTGGCTGAAAAGCAACGTAAATCTTTCTTTCAGGAAAAACTTGCTTTGCTGCGGCTAAGGTTGCTTTAATTTCAACAGGGTGATGCCCATAATCGTCAATGACGGTTATTCCGTCTTTTTCGCCCTTATATTCAAATCGTCTGCCAACACCAGCAAATTCTTTCAAACCTTTGAGCCAGTGCTCTGAGCAAATTCCTGCTTCGCGTGCAACTCCAATTGCTGCAAGTGCGTTTAATATATTATGTTTTCCTGGCTGTGAAAGCTCGATAATGCCGTAGTCTTGTTCAATGCCTTGCGTGTCTTTGATAAAAAGTTTAAAAGTTGAGCGGCTTTCCATGGAAATAATTTCTGCGCGAATGGTGTTTTCTTTATTAAATCCATAGGTAAGGAAAGGCCTTTTGATATTTGGAAGCAGTCTTTGTATGCCTTCATCGTCTCCACAAACAATATTCACACCATAAAAAGGCACTTTATTCATGAATTTGATAAAAACGCTGTCTATAGCTTCTTGGTCAGGGTAGAAGTCAAGGTGATCAATGTCTATATTTGTAACAACATTAATGATTGGCAATAAGCAAAGAAAGGAAGCGTCTGATTCATCAGCTTCTGCAATGAGGTAATCACCCTTGCCAAGTCTTGCGTTTGCGCCATAGGCGTTTAGTCTTCCGCCTATAATAACTGTTGGGTCAAGCTCGGCTGCATTAAATATTGTTGCTGTGAGTGAAGTGGTTGTTGTTTTTCCGTGCGTGCCGGCAATGGCTATGCCAGTGCGTAGGCGCATGAGTTCAGCAAGCATTTCAGCGCGCGGAATAATGGGAATATTTTTATCTTTTGCTGCTTGCACTTCAAGATTATCGTCTGAAATAGCAGTAGACTTCACTAAAACTTGCGCATCAGTGATATTTTCGTAATGATGCCCTGCGCATATGCGTGCACCTAGAGACGTAAGATGTCTTGTGACAGCATTGTCAGCCACATCAGAACCACTGACCTCGTAGCCTGAATTGAGTAAGACTTCGGCAATTCCGCTCATGCCTGAGCCGCCAATGCCTATCATGTGGATTTTTTTAATTCTGCGCATCATATATATCCTCTACTTGGCTTTATAAGCCATCATTTCATTCTTGATTAATGTAAACATCTGCTCAACAGCATAAGGCTTTGCAAATGTTTTGATATTGCTTGAAAGTGTATACCTTCTTTCTTTAGATGCTGCAAGTGAAAGAATGTGTGTGATAAGCAGTGAAGAGTTGATAACCTGCTTGTTTTTATACATTTTATGCTCTTCAATTAAAATACATGCATCTTTATCAACTAAGGATTTTGCATTATAATATTGATGATTGTGTGCAGCAAAGGGAAAGGGAATAAGTATACTTGCTTTTGAAGCGCAGGCAAGCTCAGCTAAGGTACTTGCGCCAGCTCTAGCAATAACAATATCCGCTTGGCTGTATGCTGTTTTCATATCGTCAATAAAGGCGTGCACACATGAGGGACTATAGGGACTTTCTTTATAGCAGTTCTTTATTCTTTCTTCTTCTGCTTTTCCGCATTGATGAAGGATTTCAATATCTTCTTTGTGGAGTTTTGGTAAAATATCACAAATAAGTGAATTAATACTTTGAGCACCTAAGCTACCGCCAAGAATAAGGATCTTGATTTTTTCTCTTTCTTGCTTAGCTTCTGTATTGTCATGATAAAGCTTTGCTATTTCTGTTCTTACTGGATTTCCTGTAAGAACGCATTTTTCTTTGATTTTTTGAGGGAAAACTGTTTTTTCTATGGGAATAGAAAGCATGATTTTGTGTGCAAAGGCAGCAAAAACTCTGTGCACTGCCCCTGGAAAAGCGTTTTGTTCGTGAAAGAATATAGGTTTTTTTAGGCTTTTTGCTGCTAATATAGAAGGCGCAGAAGCGTAACCGCCAAAACCTATTACGCAATCAATATCTTCGTTTTTGATAATTTGTCTTGCAGCAAAAAAGGCCTTGAAAAGAAGAATAAAAGCCTTTATTGACCTGAGACCTTTGCCAACAAAACCTTCTACTTCCAAAGCTTTAAAGCCTATGCCTGCTTTTTGGCAAAGTTCTTCTTCCATGCCGTATTTTGCGCCAACAAAGATGAGCTTAAAACTAGGCTCTTTTTCTTGAATTTCTTTTGCTAGAGCGAGGGCAGGAAATATGTGTCCGCCTGTTCCGCCTGTTGTGATAATGATATTCATACGCGCCTTTTTCTAAAATACTTTGGCTATTCTTTGACTGAACGTGAATAATTGAGGATAAGACCTATGCAAATCATACTTGCAAGTAAGCTTGAGCCACCGTAAGAAATAAATGGCATAGCAACACCTGAAGGCGGCACACTGCCAAGAACAACGGCAAGGTTTAAAAGCGCGCCAATAGCAATAACAAGGGTGATACCAAAAGCAGAAAGCCTATCGCGCACTGAACGCTGCCCAATAACAACTCTAAAACAGCGCGCAAATAAAAGAGTGAATAAAAGCATGATAACAGAAATAGCAAAAAAGCCCATTTCTTCGCCTATAACAGCAATAATAAAGTCGTTATGTGCTTCTGGTAAGTAGAGTAATTTTTGCTTGCTACCGCCAATTCCAACGCCAAAAAAACCACCAATTCCAAGAGCATAGAGCGATTGCACTAATTGATAGCCACTGTCAAGCGCATCTTTAAAAGGGTCTAAGAAGGCAAAAATTCTCTGCATTCTGTAAGGTGAGGAAATAATAAAGAAAATAGCAATAATTCCAGTGAATAAGAAGGAAAAGAATATGTAAATAAACTTTGTTCCGCCTACAAGACACATAAAGAAAAGAATAGAAATCATGATAAGCGTGCCGCCAAAGTCGGGCTGACTCATAAGCAGTGCGCACAAGAACATAGTGACTAAGAAAGGAGGAATAAATCCAATAGTATAGGAGTCGAGCATATCCTTTTTTGAACTCATAAAATACGAGAGATAGAGAACAAGGGCAATCTTTGCAAATTCAAGCGGTTGCAATGAAAAAGAACCAAAGGAAAGCCAGCGACTTGCGCCATTTACTTCGTTTCCAAGAGGTGTGATGCAAAGAAAAAGAAGAAATGTTATACTGCCAAGTGCTATATAATGGATTTTATTTATAATTTTTCTTGGAAGAAAAACAGTGAGCCACATAACAACAAAGCCCACAATAACAAAGAGTAGTTGTTTTTTAAAAAAATAGTATTTGTCTGAAAAATTGATGTCAGCAACAACAGAAGATGCGCTGTAAATCATCACCAAGCCAAAAATGGTGAGAACAAGAACAATGCATACAATCCACCAGTCAAAGCCGTAGAGCGGGTCTTCGTCAATTTCAATAACTTCTTTTGTTTTGAATTTATTTAATGTCAATGCCATTCTTTTATCCTTGCCATAGGCTATTATTTTATAATGAATTAATTCGATTGTTTAATATCTAAAGCAATATGCCTAAAGTCGTCACCGCGTGCATTGTAGTTCTTGTATTGGTCAAAGCTAGAAGTAGCAGGCGAAAGAAGGATAACATCACCTTTTTCAGCCTTTTTATACAATGCATGCATTGCCTCTTTGAGAGTTTTTTCATAGTGAAGGGGAATTTTATGTTCCCACGCTTTTTTGAAATATTCAGAAGATGCGCCAAACATGCAAACTGACTTCACTTTTTCTTGTAAAAGTGGAATAAGAGCTTCTAAATCACCGCCTTTAAACTTTCCGCCTACAAGTAGGTGAACTGGCTTATCAAATGCTGTAAGAGCAACTTTAAGCGCGTCTACAGTGGTTGCTTTGCTGTCGTTTACAAAAGTTATGCCCTTGTGCTCGCAAATCTTTTCAAGTCTGTGCTCAATTGCTTTAAATTTTTCCAAGGCTTTTTCAGCATTTGCTAAGGAAACACCAAATTCTTTCACTGCTTTATAGGCAGCTTCGGCATTGAGTTTGTTGTGATTTCCAAAAAGTTGGCTTTTATTAAATCTTTCATCGTGTAATTCATAGACAACTTTTCTTGCCTGCACATTATATTCTTCAGCAAGCTCAAGCACGCTTTGCCCAAAGACAGCCAAGTCTGCTTCATCTTGGCAACGAAATAAGCGCATCTTTGCGTCAATATATTCTTGCATGTCTTTGTGGTGGTCTAAGTGGTTTTCTGAAAGATTGAGAAGCATGGCTACTCTAGGTTTGAGCGAGTGGCAGGCCTGCAATTGAAATGAAGAGAGTTCAAGAACTATAATATCAACTTTTTTTGCTGTTTTCTCTCTGTCTAAGATATATTCAGAAAGGGGCGTACCTATGTTTCCGCCTGTAAATACGCTAAATCCTTGCTCTTTTAGCATGGCAGAACAAAGTGAAGTTGTTGTGGTTTTTCCTGATGTGCCTGTGATTGCAATAATTGGCTCGCTTTCAACATAACGCGAAGCAAATTCCACTTCTGAAATGACTTCAGGCGGATTTGTGCGCGCAAGAAGGGGCATAATTTGGTTGATAGGCGCGCCAGGGCTCGGAATAACAATATCTGCACCCAAGAAGTCTTCAGCTCTGTGCTCGCCAAAAAGCACTTGAATTTTTGCTTCTTCTATGAATTGTTTGAAATCAGGTGTGAGTGAATCGGGATTTTTGTCTAAAATCTTTATTTTTGCGCCAAGAGAGTGCAGTAAGCGTACTGCCGCCCTACCCGAAGCACCAAGACCTATGACAACGACCTTTGTATTCTTGTCTATTGATTTGAGTTTTGATTTATCGCAAGCCATGATATTTCCTTATTAAATAGATGTTAGCGAAGTTTGAGAACTGAAAGAGCCAAAAGAGCAAAAAGAATAGAAAGAATCCAAAAACGTATGATGATTTTTGATTCAGGAACGCCCTTTAATTCGTAGTGGTGATGCAGCGGTGCCATTCTAAATATTCGTTTTCCTTTGGAATATTTAAAATATCCTACTTGCATGATAACTGAAAGAATTTCTAAAACAAATACGCCGCCAGCGATGATGAGAGTAAATTCTTGCTTTGCTAAGATAGCAATAAAGCCAATAGCGCCGCCAATTGAAAGCGAGCCTACATCACCCATAAAGACCTGTGCAGGATAGGCATTGAACCACAAAAAGCCAAGTCCTGCTCCCATGAGCGCGGCAGAAAATATAAATACTTCGCCCACTTGCGGAACAGCTAAGAATTGCAGATATTTTGAAAATGCAGCATTACCAGCAACATAGATAAAGATAGAATACACACCAAGCACAATAACAGATGGCGTGATAGCAAGCCCGTCTAAACCGTCAGTAATATTCACGGCATTAGCTGTTGAAACCAAGACAAGAAGGCCAAAAGGCAAGTAGAGCCAAGCTATATCAGGAATGAAGTTTTTGAAAAATGGTATGGATAATTGCGTAGGGTAGTTAGTAAAGGCAAGTAAGGCTGTGAGCGCTACTGTGCCCACAAAAAGAAGACCGCACATCTTTTGCTTTGGAGTGATGCCCTTATTGTGTTTGCAGGTAATTTTTATGTAGTCGTCAGTAAAACCAACAAAGGCAAAGCCGAGGTATACAAAAAGAGTGAGTAATAAGAATAAATTAGTAAGGTTTCCCCACAAAAAAATGGTTGTTGTCACGCTAAAGCACATCAAAAGGCCGCCCATTGTAGGTGTGCCAGCCTTTGCTTGATGCGTTTTTACATCTTCGTGTATGGCTTGACCGCACTTGAGCCTTTGCAACATGCGAATAAACATTGGACCAAAGAAAATCGTCAAGACAAGGGCAGTGAGCATTGCGCCTGTTCCACGAAAAGTGAGATATCTGAAAATATTAAAGATATTTATGTCTTGACTAAATGGTACAAAAATATGGTATAGCATAGTTTATCCGTATATTTCGCGTATTTTTTGCGCGTATTTTTCTAAGTGGTTAGAGCGTGAACCCTTGACAAGGAAGACGCAATTTGTCAGTCGCATTTCTTTTATTTCAGCAGAAAAATCTTGAGGTGAGGTGAGGAGTGCGTAGTGACCGCTGTAATGGGAGTCTTTCAAACCTTTTTCAAAAGAAGAAGCGTAAGAACCTGTATAATAAATTTTTTCTACTTTTGCTAGTGTTAATTCTTTGGCTAAAATTTCGTGCTCTTGTTCAGCTATTTCGCCTAGTTCATACATAGCACCAACAAGGCAAATAAGGGGGCGACTTTGTGTTTCATTGCCTTTGCAATATTCTAAAGCAGCTGTAATCATACGCTTAAAAGAAAGTGGATTGGCATTATAGCAATCGTCTATGAGTGTGACATCATTATAGTGTGTGATTTCAAAACGCTGTTGTGGGCTGGTTGTTTTTGTAAACGCTTGTTTAATTTCTTCTTTTGACATAAAAAGCGAGGCAATTGAGGCTATGGCTATACAATTTTCCGCGCCATAGTCAGAGCGTAGGGGGGCTATTATTTCATAAGAATCACTATTCAATTTAAGCAAGAATCTTCCCATATTTTCTTCATTTAATCCTAAATATCTTGCATAAGAAGGGCAATCTTCATCAATAATGGAATAAAATTGTGTTTTTGCACAGTTTTTAAGTGCTTCTTCTTTTAATGTAGGATAGTCGGCACTTGCAAAGGCTATATAATTTCCTTCCTTATTTTTTTGCAAGTAGGAAAAAAGCTTTGACTTGTAAAAAGCCGCGCCCTTAGGCAATCCTTCAGCATGCGCAAGACCTACGTTTAGAATAAGAGCGATGTCAGGAGTGAGTATTGCAGCTATTTCTTCCATGTCGTGTTCATGGCTTATGCCTGCCTCTAAAATCCAAAAATCTTCATCATTATCAGTATTTAATATAGAAAGTGAAACACCTATTTGCGTATTGAAGTTCAAATGATTTTTTGCTGCCTTGCCCTTTTGTGAAAGCACTTGATAGAGCATTTCTTTGACTGAAGTTTTCCCAGAAGTGCCTGTTATTGCGATAAGATTTCCCTGAAATTCTTTTCTTTTTGCATGAGCAATTTCTTGCAAAGCCTTGCTTGTGTCTTTGACATAGAGTATAGCTGCACTTTCTTCAATTGAAGAATCAAGTTTTTTGTCAGCTATGAGGGCATTTGCGCCTTGTTCTATGCATGCTTTAGCAAAAGAATGCCCATCGCTCTTTTCTCCCTGAATGCATACAAATAAAGAGCCTTTCTCCACTTGCCTACTGTCAGTACAAAAATGATGAATAATAATATTTTCAGCATCTTGTGACTTTGGTACGCTATAAGAAAAGTCTAGCTTTGCTTTGTGAGCATATTGTATCAGTTCAGAAAAGGTCATCATTGTGTATTCTTCCTGCTTTTTTACTTCTTTGCTTCTAAATTTTTGATAATTTCTTGGTCTGAAAATGGAAACTTCTCTTTGCCAATAATTTGGTAGTCTTCATGCCCTTTGCCAGCAACTAATAGCGCAATTTCATTGATATTTTCTTCTTTTGAAATAAGGTCACAGGCAAGGAGTATGGCTTTTTTTCTGTCTGCCTCTCTGTAGTAGACCTTTGCTTTGTCAATGCCTTGTTCTACATCATCAAGTATGCGTTCAGGTTCTTCTGTGCGCGGATTATCAGAAGTAAGAATGCTCACATCGCTTAGCTCTGAAACAGCTTGCGCCATGATTGGTCTTTTTGTTCTGTCTCTGTCGCCACCACAACCAAAAACTGTATACACCTTTGCAAAGCCAGCTGTTTTTAATGCTTTGAGCACATTGACAAGTGCGTCTGGAGTGTGCGCATAGTCGACAAAGGCATGGATATTTTGTCCATTTGGCACACGCTCTAGTCTGCCGCTTACACCATTAAATGAATCTAAACAGCTAAAATCTTTAAGAGAATAGCCGTATTGTATGCCTAATCCGATAAGAGCGAGAATATTTGAAGCATTGTGTTGCCCAATAAGGGGTGTATGCAGAATAAAGCTTTCATCTTCGTATTCAAGTTTGAGTTCAAGACCACTTGGTGTTGAGGATAAAATTGTACCTTTTAATGTTTTATTTGTGACATTTGCATTATTTAAAGTGAAAGCAAGGGCATTTTTATGCTTTTCAAGTAAGATAACTCCATAACTGTCGTCAGCATTGGCTATTTTCTTAGATGCAAGGTCAAACAACTTTGCTTTCACATTAAAATATTCAAGCATATTAGGGTGATAGTCTAAATGGTCTTGGGTGAGATTTGTGAAGACAGCGGCGTCAAAAGTAAGTCCTGCCACTCTGTTTTGGTCTAAGGCGTGAGAGGAAACTTCCATAATGGCATAGTCGGTATGTGCTTCTTGCATTTCGTGAAAAATCTTGTGCAAGAATAGGCAGTCAGGCGTTGTAAGCGGCGCTTGCATTGAGAAATTAGGATATCTGTAGCTCACAGTTCCTATAACGCCCACCTTCTTTTCTTGTGCAAGAAAGAAATATTCAATTAAATAAGAAAGTGTGGTTTTTCCGTTAGTTCCTGTCACGCCGATAAGGGAAAATGCATTATCTTTTGTTTTATAAAGAATAGATGCTATTTCGCCTAAGGCTATGCGTGTGTCTTTTACAACAAGTAAAAGATGCTGAAACTGCGGGAACTTTTTTGAAAAATGAAGGGAAATATCCTTTTCGCATAGTATGTGCAAAGCTTTTTGTTTTGCAGCGTGCTGCATATATCCTAGCTGTGTTGCTAGCATATCGGCATTTCTGTCTAAAATAGGCAAAGAGACAAAAATATCATTCTTTTCAACCTTTCTTGAATCAACTTGTACTGCGAGATTTTCTTCTTGTATTTTTTCAAGCAGGTCATTAAAAAGGAGATTCTTTTTCATGTTCTTTCCTTATATTTTTTATGATTGTGGTATATTTACTTTATTTTCTATGCTTTCTTTTTGGCTTTGCAGCTTTTTCTCTTCTTCTTTATCTAAAGAAAGCCAAAGCACGCAAGGTATTTCCTTGCCTTCCTTGTCAAGTAAAGGAAGAGGTGTGCCTGGTGCAGGGAATTGGTAAAGTACAGAAAGTCCTTGTCCGCGCACTTCTGGATTGATACCTAAGGGCATGAGTATATTCAAACTATGGCGTAGAGTTGTACCTATAAGTTTTGGAAATTCTTTCATATTTTTTGAAAACTTTACTTTTACAGTAGAAAGAGAATCCTCTTTATTGCTCAACTTTCTTTGTTCTTGTTCAGCAAAGGTGACATCAGCCATATAACCGCCATAAGCAAGTACGCGTGAAGCGACTTCCTGGAAAACAGGTGCGGCAATTGTTCCGCCGTATTGGTTTGTCACAGGTTCATCAAGCATGACAAGTATGACATATTGCGGCTTTTCTGCTGGCACAACACCAATAAAGGAAGCGAAACGCTCTTCACCGTAACCTGCAACATTATTTTTTGCTGCCTTTTGCGCTGTGCCTGTTTTACCTGCTACGCGAATACCGTTGATTCTCGCTCTTCTGCCTGTTCCGTCTGCTTCAACAACTTCTTCAAGCATCTCCAGGATTTCTTGTGTTGTCTTGTGCGAGAAGATTCTTTGATCTACATTTTGTTCTTTATTGCTGTCTTTAATCAATTTTAATGGCTTAAAGACACCGTCATTTGTGAGGGTAAGGTAGGCTTGCGCCATTTGTAGTCCTGTCACAGAAATACTTTGTCCAAAAGAACCTGTCATAAGGTCAACTTCCGACCAGTCAGACGGGTTTCTTAAAATACCCTTACTTTCGGCAACTCCGACATTTGTTCTTGAGCCAAAACCTAATTTTGACAGATAGTTATAATATTTTTGCTTGCCAAGTTCAAGACCTATTTTTGCCATGCCAATATTTGAAGAATATTTGATAATTTGATTGATAGAAAGCTCTTTCCACGCTCTGCCGTCATCTCGTATTGTGATATATTCTGTTTCCCATGTGCCATTTTCTGTGTTGTAGACAGTTTTTGGTGTGATTATTTGCTCTTGCAAAGCGGCTGCAACAGGAAATGGCTTGAGTGTTGAACCTGGTTCAAGGGCGTCCGCTGCAATGCGATTTCTGTAGATTTCAGGTGAAGACTGCCTGAATGTATTTGGGTTGAAGAAAGGATATTGCGCCCATGCTACAATTTCGCCTGTTTGGGCTTCAACAATAAGCGCGCCGCCCCACTTTGCCTGTACTTCAGTAGCAGCTTTTGCTATAACTTCTTCTGCAATATACTGTATTTGCGCATCTATGGTGAGTCTTATATCTTCTCCCTTTGGAGGGTTTTGACCGTCAACATAATAACGTCTGCCTTGCCCATCTTTATAGACAACTCTTTTGATTTCATCGCCTGAAAGCCTGTCTTCAAAAGAACGCTCAACACCTTCTAGGCCGATATTATCAATACCTACAAAGCCAAGTAGCTGACCTGCAAGACTTTTTTGTGGGTAAACCCTATCAAATTCCTTTGAAATACCAATGCCTTCTACCTTTGCTTCTTGCAGTTTCTTTGCCTCAGCATCGTTTATCTTCCTTTTTACCCAGACAAAGGCCTTGTCTCTTCTAAAAAGTTCGTTCAATCTTTCTTCGGAAATAGCTAATATTTCAGAAACTTTTTTGGCATTTTCCAAAGGAGTGGTCATCGCTCTTGGATTTGCGTAAATTGAATAGGCTTCAACACTTCGTGCAAGCACTTGTCCTTGTCTGTCATAAATAGAGCCGCGTCTAGCTTCTACCATTTCAGTATAGCTATGCTGTCTATTTGCTTGCGCTGCAAGACTTGGGCCTTCGATAAGCTGAATGTAAAATGCACGAAACCAAAGGAAAACCCAGAACACAAGAAAAACTGTTGCCGCAAATTGAAAGCGGCCTGTAACCCAGTCAACACTGGAAATAAATGAACCTATTTTGCGCTTGGCTTCATTTCTTTGTATCTTTGCTTGAGAATTAAATCTATTTGGTGTGGGGGATTTCTTCATACAAAACCTATCACTATTTTATATATTTATGGAAAAAGTCTTATTTGCGCAGTGTTTCAGAAGTGGGTCTGTCGTCATTTGAAGAGCTCTTCACCTTCAATCTTCGCACTTGCCCTGAATTTGCAATGCCCATACCTATTTCATCAGCTTTTTTTTCTAGTTCGTAAGGCGAGAGTAAGCTTGTGTGTTCAACTTCAAGTTTTGCTGTGAGTTCTAGTTTTTGGTCTAATTCATTTTGCAACTTTCGCGCTGTAAAAAGAATTTCATTTTTTTCAATACTTATCCAAATAGCTAATGGCGCAAGACTTGCTGTTATTACAAGAGAAACGGCAATGGTTACAAGCCAAGAGCCTATGGCACTTTTGCTTTGTTTGTTCTTTGTAAGATTTCTCATAACTATCCTAAATTAAAGTATATATTCAGCAATTCGAAGCTTTGCAGAGGAAGCGCGTGGATTGTCGCGCACTTCTTCGCTTGTTGGTAAAAGAGGTTTTTTTGTTATAAGTTTTACTTCTGCCTTGTGTTTACACACGCAAACAGGCAATGATTTTGAACAAAGGCAATCTGTTGCCCACTTTCTAAAGCAGTGTTTAACAATTCTATCTTCTAGCGAGTGGAAGGAAATAACTGCAATGCGCGCATTTGTGTTCAAGTAAGGAAGTAATTTGTCAAAAAAAGTTTCTAATTGATTAAGTTCGCTGTTTATCTTCATACGAATGGCTTGAAAAGTGCGAGTAGCAGGGTGATTTCTTGCTGTCGCCCTCCACTTTGCAGGGTAGGCATTGTAAACTATATCAGCAAGTTGCTTTGTTGTTTTTATTGCCTGCTTTTGTCTATAGTCAATAATTGCTCTTGCAATTCTGCCTGCTTGTGGGTCTTCGCCATACATGGAAATGCAGTTTTTTAATGTGTTAAAATCAACTTTATTGATGAAATGTTCAGCACTTTCTTCAGAAGAGTTTGCATTCATGCGCATGTCAAGCGGAGCATCACTGTGAAAAGAAAAACCACGTTCGGCAACATCTATTTGCAGTGAAGAAACACCAAGATCAAGCATAATGCCATCGAGCTTTTGCCAACCAAGTCTTTCTAATTCCACATCAAAATCTGCGTATGCTGAATGAGCAATATGCGCATTTGGATATTCTGCCAGTCTCTGCTTTGCACGAAAAATCGCGTCTGTGTCTCTGTCAAGTCCAAGTAAGTGCGCATTACCATGCACCCTGTCTAAAAGAGCTTTTGAATGTCCGCCAAGACCAAGAGTCCCGTCGAGATAGTAGCCACCCTCCTTAATGCAAAGCGCGTCTAAAACTTCCTCTTTTAAAACAGAGATATGTATGGCATTTTCTGCATTGATTGACATGGCTTTCCTCTTGTGTATGCTCTCTTGTAGAGCAAAAAACTTTTTCAAATCTTTACACATTCTCTAGAAAGTGTCAAGAAAAGCTTTGTGCAGAGGAAAAAGAGCTGTAGGGCATTTGTTTTTTTGCCTTCGGCGACTTCGTGCACGAAATCCTCACGCG
>CAYJHE010000046.1:0-14654 GCA_964369675.1 uncultured Desulfovibrionaceae bacterium
AAGAAATATCGTAAAGAAAAAAATAAAAGTATTGTGAGTATGGCGAGCGAAGCTAAAGCCATACGACAAGTAGTGAAGTATAAACAAAAATCCTTAAAGCAAATCCTACTCTGGATTTCTAGGAAAAGAAGAGCTCAAAAACTCCTTCCCCTTATAATCAATAAAATCCTGAATCTCCGCTATCATAAATTTCTTGTATTGTGGTAAAATTCCGTGCACAGAAACAAGATTAGTAGGATGCATACCATTAAATCTCACATTTTCAAGCTCAAGCAATTCTATGAGCTTCATTTCTTCTTCAAGTATTTCAAGCTCTGTTGCTAGAGTGAAGCTCCCATTTTTAACATCTTCCATTATTTCGCCATGCTCAGGCACGCCAAGCGTTCCACACCACACAATGGAAGGTTTTGTTTTATTAATGAATCTTGCTGTGTCAATGGCATTCTGTATGCCATTACCGTGTCCGCCAATTCCAAGAATATAGCAATGCTTATGACTTATACCTATTTCGTTTAATCTGGCAAGTTCAGCATAAGCTTCTTCTACACTATGTCCTTTATTTATATATTCAAGATGCTTAGCATTGCCTGTTTCAACACCTATCCATAAATCATTAATACGCATATCTTTAATCTTTTTCAAATCTTCGTCTGATTTGTGTTTGAGATTGCTAATAGATGCATAAGATGAAATAACTTTGACTTCAGGTATATATTCTATAATTTTATCAGTGATTTCTTGTAATTTTCTTACAGGCAAGCAAAGAGGGTCGCCATTGACAAGAAAGATTCTTTCGATCTTTGTGTAAGAAGCGCGTAATTCCTTAATGTCTTCTTCTATTTGCGAAAGTGGTTCAACTTGAAAAGCAACATCGCGGTACATATTACAAAATTTACACTTATTATGCGCACAGCCAACTGTCACTTGTAAGAGTTTTGCATCAAGAAAGGCTTCGTCAGGCGGTCTGTAGGTAGTTCCGGTGAAATGCATATTATATTCCTTTGTGTGTTATGGCTTTTGAAGGGCAAACTGTATAACAATTGCCGCATTCATCACAGCGATTGCCATTAATTTTATACTTATCTGCATCTTTGTAAATGGCATCAAAAGAGCAGTTTTTTTCACACTTTCCGCATGAAATACACTTTGCTTGCTCTATAGTTAAACCAGCTTGTTCTATGCGCATATCTCCAAAAGAAAATCGCTCGCGTTCTAGTTTATGCCCTCTGTGTTCCTTTTCAAAATCATAATCATACACTTCACCATAAAAAGAATAAAGGCAAAAAGCTGTTATTTGTGGGTATCTTTTGTTGTCAGAAATTAAATAGTCAAAACGTGGGTCTTTCTTAGCAAGAGCTTGTTCAAGAGTAAATTCACGCACATCGCCTGTTGCGCGTATAAAATAACCGGGCTGAGTGTAGGGAGTGTCCTCATTTAGCCATTGCATTTTTGGGTCAGCCGACATACCGCAAATGCTCAACTTCTTTCCTTCTATAAGCTGCTTATAAAAAGGCTTTGTCTTCATAGTGAAAAAATACAAGCCATCTTCATCGTAGGTGAGTAGGTCAACCATTCTTGTTTCAGGATAGCCTTTATTAATTGTTGCAAAAGTAAGGCAACCTACATTGACAAATAAATCGTAAATACTCTTAATCTCCATATATTCTCCAAATTTTTAAAACTTTACATACGCCATTTAATCTTTTACTATTATACTAACAAAAAAACAAGTACGCTCTTTTATGATACCTTAATCTTATAAAAGTATGAAAGGCTAAACATGGAAAAACAAGATTTATTTGCTGTGTGTCCATTTGTGACATCACAAAAACTATTAAGCGGTAAATGGTCTATTTATTTACTTTATTTATTGTCTGAGAAAAGTGTTCGCTTTAATGAGCTTTTGAGACTTATGCCTGAAGGAATGACACATACCACTCTTTCACGTCAACTAAAGTTTTTAGAAGAAGAAGGTCTTGTTATTCGCAAGGAATATAAGCAAGTTCCGCCTAAAGTTGAATATTCTTTAAGTGAATTAGGAAAGGATTTTCAGCCAGTGCTTAGTCAGCTAGAGATTTGGGCTAATAGGTATATAGAAAATTTGAAAAAAGATTGAGCATAAAAATCATTCTTATTTTTATTTGAGAAAGAACATTATTTCAGCATTTCAACAGCTTTTTGTGCAGCTAATTGCTCTGCATTTTTCTTACTTGTGCCTTTTTGTATGATTTTTTCTTTATTAGGTAAGGTGAGTTCAATGGTGAAAGATTTTTGGTGCTCAGGACCTTCACTAGCAATGAGCGCGTACTTAGGCGTATCCTTGAACTTTGCTTGCGTGAGTTCTTGCAAAAGTGTTTTATAATCCTTACTTTCTTTTGGAGTTAACTTCATCTGCCATTGTTCAGAATAAAGTGAATTGATAAGCTTTCTCGCTGGCTCAAGTGGGTCTTTATAGGCAGGATTTGTGCGCGCATCAAGATACATAGCAGCAAGCAAGGCCTCTATGGCATCGCAAAGTATGGAGGCTCTTTTTCTGCCTCCTTGCGCGTCTTCGCCTTTACCAAGAAGCAAATACGAGTCGAGCTTGAGGTCTTGCGCCATTTGAGCGAGAATTTGTTCATTCACGAGTTTTGAGCGTGTATGCGTGAGTATGCCTTCTCTTTCGTGCGGATTTCTGACAAAAAGTTCTTCTGAAATAAGAAGTTCAAGAACAGCATCACCAAGAAATTCTAACCTTTCATTATGTGCTTCTTCTTTACTTGCAAAGAATTGAAGAAATTCTTCATTATTTTCGTTGATATATGACGTATGCGTAAGCGCAGCAAAAAGCAATTTCTTGTTTAAAAATTCATAAGAAATGTTATTTTCTAGTGCGCAGAGTTTTTGCAAATGCTTTTTCATAAGAACCTATTATTTAGATTGAAGTTGTTTTTTGTGCTCTATTGCAAGTGAGACAAAGTTTTTTGCCCACATTTTATTTGCTGGCGCATAGATGTGTGTATAAGAGGCAAATGTGTTTTTATAAAGTAGTGCATCTTCTCCATTACCCATACCAACACCGCTAGAAAGAGCGAAAAGGGGTTTTTCAACACAAGAATCTGCAAGTGTATAGTGAAATTCATGCCCCTTGATTGAAGTGTTTAATGCAAAATAAGGATTTTGGGCAATCACCTTTGCTTCAACATAGCCTAAACCTTGGGGTTTTGCGTGAAACTGTAAATCTACATCAAAGATATTTGCCATTGTATGCCTTTGATTCTTTGTATCTGAAATAGACTTTGTGAGTAGCATAAAACCGCCACATTCTGCATAGATAGGCATATTTTCTTCTGCATATTGCTTTATCTTTGCGAGCATAGGTGAGCGTGAAATTTCTTCTGCATAAAGTTCTGGATAGCCGCCGCCAATATAGAGTGCGTCTATCTTATCCCAATTTTCAGATGAAAAAAGCGAGAGCTTGATAAGTTTTGCATTTTCTTCTTCAAGAGCTTCTAAATTTTCATTATAATAAAACCAATGGGCTTTATCCATAATATAGCCAATATTTACAAGTGCTTCGCCTCTTACGTTTGAGAGAGTTTGCAAAGAAGAAGGCTTTTCTATTTCATTGAGATTATGTAATTTTTCTAAAATATTCTCAATATTTATATGCTCTTTAGCACTTTGTGCTATTGTATTGATAGCATTTTCGTTTTCATCATTTTCTGTATCAAGTCTAAGCCCTAGATGTCTTTCAGGCAGGAGGTTTGATTTAAAGCGTGGAAGAAAGCCTAGAATTTCGGCATTGCAATAGTGCTTTACACTCTCATAGATAATTTTCTCATGCCTTGCTGATGCAGTATTATTAAAGATAAGCCCAAGGAAGTTCAGTCTTTTGTCAAACTCAACAATGCCGTTCACTATGGCTGCCAAGGTTCGTGTGGATTTTTGCGCATTTATGACAAGAAGTATAGGTAAGTCTAATTGCGCGGCAAGTTCAGCTGTGCTTGCAGAACCAAGCACGTCTTTACCGTCATAAAGCCCTCTATTGCCTTCAACAAAGGCAAGGCTATCTTCTTCTTGCATGCAAATCTTTAAAAAATGCTCCTTTAAATCCTGTGTATCTAAGAAGAAAGGGTCAAGATTATAGGCTTTTTTCTTGGTTGCAAGGCTAAGCCATGCTGTGTCTATATAGTCAGGGCCTTTTTTAAAGGGCAAGACATTTTCACCCATATTGAGCAAATTTCTTGCTAGTGCAAGTGAACATAAGGTCTTACCGCTTCCGCCAGATAGGCCTGATATTATTATTCTTTTTTGTTTCATATTCTTTATTTTTAAAAAAGCT
Organism: uncultured Desulfovibrionaceae bacterium; assembly: GCA_964369675.1. Classification (GTDB taxonomy): domain Bacteria; phylum Desulfobacterota; class Desulfovibrionia; order Desulfovibrionales; family Desulfovibrionaceae; genus CAYJAZ01. Next base: position 4,325 of record CAYJHE010000046.1, read on the forward strand.
TTTGTGTTTAGAAAAAAGAGGTCTCTTTTTCACTGTTTACACCTGCTCTTCACCTAGATAAGCATCTATAACTTTTTTATTTGATTGTATTTCAAAAGGAGTGCCCTCAGCAATGACGTGCCCGTATTCCATAACATAAATTTTATCACACACATTCATAATGACCTTCATGTCGTGTTCTATAAGCAGGATAGACAAGTCAAAGGCATCGCGTATGTGCTTGATAAATCTAAGTAATTCTAAACTTTCTTGCGGGTTCATGCCTGCGGCAGGTTCATCGAGTAGCAAGACCTTTGGTTCTGTTGCAAGTGCTCTTGCTATTTCTAATCTTCTTTGCGCTCCATAAGGTAGAGAGCTTGCTTTATAATGGGCATAGTCTGTGAGGGCTAATTTTTCAAGTAATTCCCATGCCTTATTTTTTATTGCTTCTTCTTCCTTTCTGCTTCTTGGCAGACCTAAAAGTGTGCTTAGCCAATTAGATTTTCTTCTGACATGTCTTGCAAGCATGACATTTTCTAAAACAGTTAAAGTATGGAAAAGTCTTATATTCTGAAAGGTTCGAGCTATGCCTTTTTTGCAAACAATATCAGTGGCAAGACCAGTGATTTCTTCATTTGCTAAAAGAACTCTTCCTTCTTGTGGTGTGTAAAAGCCAGAAAGCACATTGAAAACAGTTGTTTTGCCTGCGCCATTAGGACCAATCAAACCGACAATAGTGTCTTTTTCAATAAAGATACTTGTGTCATTAAGGGCAACAATACCGCCAAAACACATGCAAAGATTCTGTGCTGCTAAGGCATAATTTTTATGACTACTTTGCATTATTCACCCTCTTCTTGCGCTTTTTTCGTCTTCTTGTCAGATTTTAGCCAAGAGAAAAAGGAAAAAATTCTATCCCAAGTGATTTCATTCATACCCATAATGCCTTCTCTTCTATACAGAATAATAAGCAGTAAAATCACAGAAAAAACAACCATACGCATGCCTGGAATGCCTGGAACTTCAAAGAAAACAAGATCCATAGGTGCTTCAATAAAGCGTAGCCATTCAAGAAGCACAGTGATAATCAAAGCGCCTAGAATGCTCCCTGATAAAGAGCCTAAACCGCCTGCAACAACAATCATCAAAATATTAAAGGTAAGCTGGAAGTTGAACATCTTGGGGTCTATTGTTGTGAGTAAGTTTCCAAGCAAGGCGCCTCCAACACCTGCTAAAAATGCGCCCATACAAAATGAAAGCAATTTGTATTTAAAGACATTCACACCCATAACTCTTGCTGCAATTTCGTTGTCGCGAATAGCTTTGAACACATTGCCGTAGTTTGAATTGAGCAAGCGTGTAAGAAAAAAGAGCACAATAATAAAGCATAAAAAAGTGAAGTAAAGGCTTGTATGCTGGGGTATACCCTTTATGCCAAGTGGGCCATTGGTATAGGTGGTGAAATTTAATATAAGTACGCGAATTATTTCAGCAAAGCCAAGTGTTGCTATGCCAAGATAGTCGTCTCCAAGTCTCAGCACAGGTAGAGCTATACAAAAAGCAATAAGAGCAGCACCAAGACCGCCTAGAAAAAGTGAAGTAATAAAAGATGTTTGTATAACACTAAAAGGCCAAGCTATAGGATCTAAAATCCACATAATTTCTTTTGATTCAGGTGAAAGCACACAAAGAGCAGAAATATACGCACCAATAGCCATAAAACCAGCATGTCCCAAGGAAAACATGCCTGTGAAACCATAAATAAGATTAAGCGAAAGCGCCAAGATAGCATAGACAGCAAAAAGATTAAGAATTTGAATGCTATAACCGTTCATTGCTTCAGGTAGCCACGAAGGCGAGCCAAGAAATCTATACATATCTCCTTCTGCCCAAAATAAAAAGATAAAGAGGCAAAGAAGTGTGATAAGATTGAGCAAGAAATTTCTTTTAAAGCGATTTTTTGGCATTAATGAATTTGCTGAGCGCATATTAATATCTTGTTCTTTGCCTTGATTTTCTTGTGTTGGAATAAGCTTCATAGACAAAGCCCCTATATTTTTTCATTGCTTTTCTTGCCAAACAATCCCGTTGGCTTAAAAAGCAAAACAGCAACAAGCAAGATAAAGGCAAAAGCGTCTCTATAGCCTGAAAGCGATGGAAAGAAAGCAATGACCATTATTTCCATAAATCCTAAAATCAAACCACCTACAACAGCGCCTTGAATAGAGCCAATACCACCAAAAACAGCGGCGATAAAAGCTTTAAATCCTGGGAAAATGCCCATGTATGGATTTATTTGTGGGTAGCGTAAAGCCCACATAATGCCAGATGCAGCAGCAAGTGCAGAGCCAATGCCAAAGGTAAGGGCAATAATCTTATTCACATCCACGCCAAGAAGTTTTGTTGTTTCAATATCTTTTGATATAGCACGCATGGCAAGACCAGGTTTAGTGCGGTATACAATATATAAAAGCACCATAACAAGCACAGCTGTAATAAAAGGCACAAGAATAGTGAGTGGCATTATTCTGATATTTGAAAACACAAATACTTCAACAAGCCATTCAGGTTGATGTACCGCTTTTGGAAGACCTGTGAAGATAACCACAGACAAAGATTCTATGAAGAAAGAAACAGCAATAGCTGAGATTAAAGCAGAAATCCTTGGGGCTTCTCTAAGAGGTTTATAAGCAACCTTGTCTATTAAAATACCAATAAAACTTGCGCCAAGAATAGCCACTATAATAGCAAGTCCCCACGGGAGCATAAATAATGAAGAGCCATAAAAAACCAAATAAGCGCCAAGCATAAGTAAATCGCCGTGAGCAAAGTTGATAAGGCGCAAAATTCCATACACCATTGTATAGCCTATAGCAACAAGGCCATAAAGAGAGCCTAGTGTGAGCGCGTTAAAAAAGTGTTGGAAAAAAAGGTCTATTGTCATATCTTATACTTATTATAAATTGCTATAGTTTCTCAGCTAGATTTACTTGTATATACTTGCTTTGTCAACAAAAACAAAAGTAAATAAATGCCAAATGTTTTCCTAAATTCAGATATTTCACGCAATTTTTAAAAAATGAGTTTTTACTAGATGATAAATCGATAAATCTCTTTCACAAAAAAATGAACGGAGAAACAAAGTCTACTTATTCAACATCTATAGCTCCTAAATATGTGCGTATGCCGTCTTTATATTGGATAATACCTACAGGCATTTCAGCATCATGTGTTTCATTTATAGTTAAAAGACCAAGTGCAGTAGGGAGGTTTTTTGTGTTTGCAAGTGCATTTCTTATGTCTTCAGGATGAGCTGAATTTGCCTTTTTTATAGCATGCATGATAAGAAAATAGGAATTATAACCTAGTGCAGAATTTACATTTGGCTGCTTGTCTGGAAACATCTTATTCCAAGCTTGCGTGAAATCTTTAGCTTCCTTACTCATGTCTTGCATGCTTGTATCATAGGGGAATGTCGTGTGTAAAAAGCCTTCAACTGCCTTTCCTGCAATATTCACAGTTTCAGGATTATCCATTGCATCTGCGCCCATGAAGATAAAGTTTGCGCCAAGTTCGCGCGCTTGTTTCATAATGATTGCGCCTTCTGCAAAGTAAGCTGGAATATAAACAACATCAGGTTTTTTACTTATGATTTCAGTAAGCTGTGCAGTAAAATCTTGATCGCCTGAAGTATATCTTTGCTCAGCTACAATTTCACCGCCCATAGCTTTAAAGGCGCGCTTAAAAAAGCTAGATAAGCCAACTCCGTAGTCAGAAGCTATATCAACAAGAAGAGCGGCTTTCTTGAAATCAAGTTCATTATAAGCATATTGCGCCGCAGCTTTTCCTTGAAATGGGTCAATAAAACAGGCGCGGAAATAATATTTCTTGCCTTGTGTGACAAGTGGGTTTGTTGCAGAAGTAGCAACAGCTGGTATGCCTGCTTTTTCAGAAATCTCACCGCCAGCCATGGCAAGAGAAGATCCGTAAGTGCCTATAATCGCATTGACTTTATCTCTACTTGTGAGACGAATAACGGCATTTGCCGCTTCTACTTTGTCTGACTTATTGTCAACAATAACAAGTTCAACTTCGCGCCCTAAAACTTTAGGTTCAAGCGAGTGAGCAAGTCGGATACCTTCTAATTCGAGTTGGCCGCCAAAAGCATTTTGCCCTGTTAAAGGTAAGTATATGCCTATTTTAATTGCTTCTGCGCATAGGCTTTCTTGGCTTGTAGTAAAAATGAGTAAAGCAGAAAGGAGGACTGTTTTCAAAAACTTCATAGTACATACCTCTTTAAATCAATGAGAATTAAATCTAAAACTACTTCCATTTAAAGAATACTAAAAAAAATCATATGAAGCAAGATTTTTTCGCAGTATTTCAATTTATGCTTTTTCTTTTTTTTTGCCTTCGGCGACCAAAGGGGCACGCCCCCTTTGGAAACCCGAGCATGAGCGGATAAGCTGTAGCGAGTGGCTAAAGCATGTTACTTTTTTTTTGCTTACGAAAAAGTTTTAAGCTTCGCTTAAATACTTTTTCGTTTTAAAAATGGGATTATTTCTTATATCATATGCAAACTACGAACAAAGATTCAGAAGCATGCTCACTTCGTTCACATGTGTTTATACTGTGAGTGACTAAAACTAAAACAGCATCTGAACATAGTGAAGATGCTTCTTGCTCATTCTTCGCAGACAAAAATAAGTCAATAAATAGCTCTCTATTTTTAAAGCGAAACAGTATTTAAGCGCAGCTTAAAACTTTTTCGCAAATAAAAAAAATAATAAAATACTTTAGCCACTCACTACGGGTTACACCGCGCAATATTCGGGTTTCCAAAGGGTAGTAACCCTTTGGTCGCCGAAGGCAAAAGGATAATACTAAGCTCTTGGTGGGAAAATCATAAAGGTGTCATTATGCTTTAATGTATCAAATTCAATATCATAGAGTTGTGAAAACACATCTCCATTTATAAGTGAATTTGGGTGAGCTTGCGTAAGCACCTTTCCTTCTTTCATTGCGATAAGTTCGGAACAAAACCATAGTATATAATTGGGGTCGTGCGAACAAACTAAGATAGTGATGCCGTCAGAGGTGAGTTCTTTGAGTAATTTCCATAAAAGCACTTGATTGCTAAAGTCGAGAGCTGAACTTGGTTCGTCAAGAAGCATGAGCGAGGATTCTTGCGCTAAGGCTCTTGCAATGAGCACTAATTGTCTTTGTCCACCGCTGAGTTGGTTGAAAGGAATGTGGTGTAGATGCCTTATACCTACGCGTTCCATTGCTTGATTTGCTTTAAAGATATCTACTTTGTCTACATTCAAGGAAGACGCCATTCTACTGGTTCTGCCCATGAGCACCATATCTTCAACCAAGAAGGGGAAGGGCTGCTTGTGCTCTTGAGGAACGTAAGAGATGAGTTTTGCGAGCTTTTTTGGACTTAATGTGGAAATATCTTCATTATTTAATTTTATACTACCTTGTTGTGGTTTTAAAAAATTCATACAACAGCGAAAAAGCGTGCTTTTACCTGACCCATTAGGTCCAAGTAAACCACAAAGAGAATTTGCTTTGATAGAAAAAGAGACTTGCTCTAAGGTGTTTTTCTTTGCATGAGGATAGTGAAAGTTCATATCCTCCACTTGCAAAACATATTCGTGTTTATCTGTCATAGAGGTCTCTGCCTTTAGATCTTAAAAGCCATAATAAATAAGGTGCGCCAAGAATAGAAGTGATAATGCCAATAGGGATTTCGGCATCTGTGAGCGAACGGGCAATAGTGTCACATAAAAGAATATATATAGCACCCATTAAAGCGGCGGCTGGCAAAACATATCTATTGTCTTGCCCAAGAATAAAGCGAGCGGCATGCGGCATCATAAGCCCTACCCACGCGATAATGCCAACGGTTGAAACACATATAGCGGCAATAAGTGTTGCTAAAATAAGTATATACACACGCAAAGAAGAAGGTGCAATACCAAGACTTTGCGCTTCTTCATCGCCTAAGGAGAGCACATTGAGCTTCCACGCTGATAGCCATATGAGCACAAAGGCTGGAAGAATCACAAGGGCATTGATGAGCACATCATTCCAAGAAGCGTGATAAAAACCGCCCATTGTCCAAAAAGTGAGTTCTCTGAGTGCTGTGTCAGGCGCAAGGTATTTTAAAATTCCCACAAAGGCGGTGAAAAGTGCGCCAATAATGATACCTGCAAGCACAAGTGTGATAGGCGACCTTTCGTTATTTTGTTTTGCCAAGATATGCGCCAAGAAAACAGCAGTAAGAGCAAAGCAAAAAGACATTATTTGTATTTGCCCAAAAATAAAGGGAAAAACAATGGCAAGAGCTGCGCCGCAAGCAGCACCTGATGAAACTCCTAATATATAAGGCTCTACAAGCGGATTTCTAAAAACTGCTTGATAACAAACACCTGAACAGGCAAGTGCTATACCTGCAAGAATTGAGAGAGTTATTCTTGGAGTGCGAATTTTCCACACAATGGTTTCTTGCACTTCTTGCACTTTGTCTTGTAGGGAAAAACCTAGTTTTGAAAGAAAAACATCTAAGACTTCGCTTGAAGTAATGCTAAATGCGCCTACGGTCAAAGCCCAAAGAGCTAAGAGAAGAAGAAGGATAAAAAGTATGAAAATACTTATATTTAATCGCAGTATTTTGGATTCTCTTGTGTGGTGCATTAATCACTACCTATTAATTGTTTTTGCCTTTGTATCACCTTTAGGTAGAGATGTAAATTCACAGTTTCGCTAGCCATAATTTCTAGGGCAGGGGCTAAAGATTTGTGCACAGCCTGAGCATAGGAATGCATAAGTTCTTCTTGGATAATGTCTAGTTGGGCAAAAAGTTCGTTGGCAACATTATTTGCAAAGTCTTGAATTTTTGCTTCTTTTTTCTCAATAAATTGTGCTTTGCGTTTTGCCGGATTTGCAAATGCGCGCACAGCATAGGCTGTTGCACCAAATAAAAGCAAGGATGGAAAGGCAATAGGTGTTGTAATAAAGGCTAGAGCTGCACTGCCAAGTGCAAGAAGATTCACTACACCAGTTGAAGCCAAAAGTCCTGCGCCTGCACCTGAGAAAAAGAGCGTTATCCTATTCATATGCTTTACTGTTTGCACAAGTAAGTGGTCTAATGTAGAATTTGTTTTACATAAAACTTCTAATTGCGCTCCTGACCTTTGTATTTCTGCAAAGCATTGCATGGAGAGTTTTTCTAAATCGCGTGTAAAGAGCTGGAACTTTTCTTCCCATATTTCTAAATCTGCTTTTTGCTCGTGGGTGAAATTATCTATAAGCTCTCTTGCTATAAGTGATGAAATTTCTTCATCAAATTCAACCCATTCGTCTTCCTTAGCAAAATCATCGCCTAATTCTTCAACATAGTCACGCATTTCTGAACTTATATGATGAAAAATGCGCTCTTGTAGCATGATAATTGCTCTTTCACTGTTCACGCGCCACACGTCAAGCTCGCTTATTGCTGAAAGAATGAGCGCGCGTGCGTGTTCTGCATATTCTTCTGTTGCGCGAGTGAGATTCTCTGCATGATTTGCTAAGGCATTGATATGATGTCCTGCAGGAAATTGCGCTTGGTATTGCTTGAGATTGTCTTTTTGATTACTACTCGCAAAGTCAAGCAGATGATGATAGGTTGCTTCAAGGCGTTTAGTAAACTTTTCTGAATGCGCATTTGCTTGTATGGTTTGCGTTATGGCATCTACAAAGGCAATATAATCCTCTTCAAAGCGGACTTTTTGTACAGGATTTAATAGAGACGGATTTTTTTCGTGCATTTCAAGTGAATGTTTGGGATTAAATGAGAAAACATTTATAATATCAATGTCTTCTACTCCATCAACTGTCTTTATGCCTTCTTTTAATGTTTCTAAAGCCCTTTGCTTTGCTTCTTGTATTTCTGTTTCATTTTCTGATGGGTGTGTAAGCACGCCCATGATTTTTATTGCCCTACTTGTTTTGGCAAGTTCGCGTAATAGTTGAATTTCGCTATAAGAATCAGGCTTTTTTGAATCGAGTACAAAGACAAGGCAGTCGGCTTTAATGCACTCATCTTTTGTGAGTAAGTGGTAAAATGGGTCGCTAGCATTGATTGCAGGCGTGTCTACAAGCAAGATACCCTTAGGCAGACTTTCGCTATTTAAACCGATTTTTACCTTTTTTATCAAGGAAGTATAGAGACCTTCAGCTGAAATAAAGTCAGCTAATTCTTCAGCTCTTGAGATTTTAATTGTGTCTAAGGTGGATAAAAATTCCTTATCTGAAAGCAGTTTTTTTAAATTTTCAAACTTCTTTTTTAAAAGTATATTGGACTTTTCTGTGTTGAATATTTTTTCAAGTTCTTCTAATTCTTTATTATTTAACCATTCGATTTCATAGGTAGTTTCTTTTGCACGGTAGAGTTCAATTAAGGTGCCGGTTTCGGGAGTCACTGCCTTTGTTGGCAATATTTGCGAAGTTAATAAGGCATTAATAAGTGAGCTTTTGCCCCTTTTGCCCTCGCCAAGCACAACAATTCTAAAGTCTTGCGGAAGTAAAAGAGAGCGAAAGGCCTTTATTTGTTCGAGTAAGAGGTTATTTCTGTGTGAAAGAGCCATGTTTTCAAGTTCTTGCAACTTGTGTTCGTCTTTAAATTCAGATTGTATTTGCGTTGAAAGAGGATAGGCTTTTTTATCTATAAATTTATTGATAAAGGGAATGTTTTCTATATGCAAAAAGTCCGCTTTATTCTTTGCTTGTTGCGGGATAAGACTAGGGAATTTTGTGAAAGAAAAAAAGGAATTTTTTTGTTCATCGTCAGGATTTTTTGTGAAGTCAAGCGAGAAAAGTTTTTCCTTCTTTTTTTGGATTTTGTGTTCCATAAACAAAAGTTCGGCTTCATCAAAGAAGCGCGAAGACAGATTGTATTTCTTTCTTTGTGCTTGTAAGGTGAGTTCGTGCAAAGCTTTATAAAGTGAGCCAAGCATAGAAGAAGAAAGGTTGAGATCACTCTTGTTTTCTATGAGAAAAGTTCTGAAATTCTCGATGCATACAAGTCTTTTTTCATGCGTTGAATAGTCGCGCAAAAGAGCTGCATGCAGTTTTGTTTGAAAGCGTGTGTCAAGAGCATCATCACCAAAGATTTCTTTGCAAAATCCAAGAATATCTTCATAATCTTGCACAGTCATATGCTGTCTTTCCGCAAGCGCACAAGCCATAAGAGAAAGACTTAAGTCCGTAAAAGAATGTAAGTCTTCATGCGTGAGTAGGTCTGTGAGTTTTGGAAGAATAGGCATTTGCTTATTCATACTCACTTGTATAATGCTTGGCAGCATCGGTAAAAGAGGTAAAAGAGGGCGCATCGCTCTTTCTTGCGTGCTCTCTTCACCGCTTAAATCTGAAATATTTTCTTTGAGCTTCTTCTTAAAGGAAAGAAATTGTACCATAGCTTATTACCTCTTTGCGTAATACAGAGTGTAAGTATATAAAATAAAACTAAAAATTTTGAATGGAAAATGTAGAGGACTTGCTATTATCTTCAATATCAATTCCTTTTGGTGGTGTGAAAGAAAAAAGTGTTGAAGAAAGTTTGATGTTTGTTTGTATATTATTAAATGTGAGGGTGTTCGTATTTCCATAAAAATCAATGACCTTGGCTTGTACAATAAGCTTTGTTCTTGGGTCTATATGTAATTCTGCTTGTGTAAGTTCAAGTGTGGGACCGTTTGGGTAGAGTAAAAGAAAGTGCATTTTCTTGCCATTAAGCAAAACATCTTCTTTAAACTCCACTTCAAAGTCATTATTTAAAGCGCTTTTTCCCGTGATGACTGAAAAAATATTGTTAGAATTTGCAAGCAAAGATGCATTGTATTTATAGGCAATTTCTTCGTCAGGTATATAATTCCAAATTTCCCTTGCATTGATAACTAAAAGCTCTTCATACGGTTTTATGCCGTCAAAGCGAATATTACTTTCTTGCTGATAGCTAAAAATGCCCGATTTTTTTTGCGTGTGTTGGCTTTCTTTGTGGTAAAGTTCTTGCACAAAATCAGCTTTAAATGTTTGTGTTTCTTTATATTTTTTTTGAATTTCGTCTATTAGCGCAGGATTTGCGTATGCAGAGAAATCTTGCAAGAAGACAATGAAAAGGCAGAAAAAAGAGAATGTTTTAAGTATATTCATAAAGTAAATTGTATTAAAAGTTAAAATGTTTTATTTTTGTTATTTTAAAGCTCCTTTATGTATTTGTCAAGAAAGTAAAGTGATTATAAAATTTATGGGAAATGAAAGATGTCTTATGAAACATATAATTTTTTTTGCCTTTGGCGACCAA
>CAYJHE010000047.1:0-14612 GCA_964369675.1 uncultured Desulfovibrionaceae bacterium
ACTCAATTGACATGATTTCGTAGGTTATTCTACCTTTTGGAACGTCAACACTCACTTCATCGCCCTCTTCTTTACCAAGGAGGGCTTGCCCAACAGGTGAAGAAATGGAAATAGAACCATTTGCAAAATCAGATTCATCAGGTCCAAGAAGAGTAAAGCTCTTTTGCTCGCCGCTGTCAACATCTTCTACTGCAACAGTAGCACCAAAAATCACCTTATCACCACTAAGAGTGTTTAAATCAATCATACTAAATTGCGGTAAGCGTGATTCAATATAGGTAATGCGCGCTTCAAGCATGCCTTGCCTTTCTCTAGCCGCATCATAGCCAGCATTTTCTTTTAAATCGCCCTCTTCGCGTGCTTCTTTTATAGCTTGAATAACCAAGGGTCTTTCTTGCTTTAATCTTTCAAGTTCTTTTTCTAGTTTGCGGTAGCCTTGAACAGAAATAGGAATTGCCATATTTTCTCCTAATACATTTGTTTTATATTTATAGTCTTTATAGAAAAAAAAGACGCCCTGCCTAAGCTGGGGCTGTCTTAATAGAGTTTTACCTTGAAATTTTTAAATAGTGCATATTGCATGAAAAGTCAAGTGGCTATAAATATGCTTTAAAAATTCTTGTTTGCCCAAGCAATAAATTCTACTAGATTAAATATCCTTATATTTTTTTCATCTTTATCTTGATATTTTCTTGTTTCTGCACTTTTCTTAAGCCATGCAAGAGCACCTTTTTTATAGCCATCACCGTCTACGATAATAAGTATATCCTTCTCAGGCATTGCTTCTATACAGTTCAAATACAAATAAGGAAATTTTTCATCAACACTACCCGCAGAAGCTTGCCATTTGCACTCAATGCGCATTTCAACATCATGCTTCTTGCTTTTCAGTAAAAATTCTGTATTTCCACTGTGTCCGTAGATACTTGTAAAAGGCACATTCTGAAGAAGAAGCTCATCGCCGTAGTCAAGCTTGTCTTTGCTTTTTTCCCAAACTCTATAATTTACAACATTAAAGCCTTTCACACTAAAAGTTGACACAACTGCTTGCTCTAAAACTTTCCCTGTATTATTTGCACGGTTTCCTTGTGTTCTGCTCATGTCATTTCCTAATAATTTGTTATAATTACTTCCTTTACCTTACCTCTACCACTTGCCTTTGAGTTGACATTTCTATTTGCACTCACTTCATGAATCTTATACACATCTGACTTAAATAGTTCATAAACAAAGTCAGCAGAAGAGTTTGAGAGCATAAAATACGCACCTTTTGCGTGTATATGATCACACAGATCTCTTAATCTAAACTGCATTTGCTTATCAAAACCTTTATCCGTATACGCCGTAAAGTTTGAAGTCGTATTTAAAGGAACATAAGGGGGATCAAGATAAACAAAGTCATTTTCTTGAACTTTTTCGCGTATACTATCAAAGTCTTCATTTGTGATCTCAGTGTCTTTTAGTAATTCACTGCATGCCATTATATTTTCAGGCTCACAATAGCTAGGGTTTTTATATCTGCCATAGGGAACATTATACTCCCCTTTTGAATTAACCCTATAAAGCCCATTATAACCTGTTTTATTCAAATAAATTAATCTACTTGCTCTTTCAATATTTGATAGAGCTGTAAACTTCTTTTTATCTCTGTCAAAAGCTCTGATTTCATAGTAATAAGCAGGCTCGTTTTTATGCTTTGAAAGACTGTCTATCAATTCTAATGGATTATCTCTAACCGTAGAGTATAAATTTGTAAGTTCACTGTTATAATCGTTAATTAGAGATTTTTTTGGTTTTAAGTCAAAGTATAAAGCACCTCCACCAATGAAAGGCTCGAAATACCTCTTATAATTTGTAGGCATTCTGCATTTTAGTTCTTGTATGAGTTGCCTTTTCCCACCAACCCATTTTATCATTGGTTTACACATTATTTTTTGCCCTATATCTTTATAGTTTCCTAATATATTATAGCATGAACACGACGCATTTTCAATAAAATTTTTTGGTGTGTTTTTTATTTTTGCTAGAATGTGTTTCTAAACTTGCTCAATCAATAACTCTCTGCTATCAATGTAGATATAAAGTAAAAAGGAGCGATATGAACAAGAGGTTTCATTTCTGCATTAAATGCGCTTTTATTCTCACGCTTGCTATTACCTTGTTTGAATTTTTCTTTATTCAAGGGCTTTTTACATGGTTTTTTACTGTAGCTATTACTTTTATTCTTGGTATGGTAAATATACTCATCTGCATGATTAAAAAGCAATGGCAGCAAGCCCTTATCTATACTATACTCACTTGCTTTGTTTGCGGTGGCTACTTTCTTTATGCCCTGCAAAACCCTTAACAAAGTGAAAGAAGTACTTTTATCAAGCTGTCAGGGCAAAAATGTGTATCGTCATTTCTTTTTGAAAGTGGGTAGAGCACTTGTTCAACTTTGCTTGCACTCTTATCAAGCAGTATTTTTTCTTTATAGCTCTTACTGTCAAGCACAAGAAAATTGAGAGCTCTGCTCACATCTTTAGTTTTACAGCCTTTGAGCAAGTATTCTACTAAGGTATTGACTTGCTTATTCATATCATAACCAAAGAGTTCGGGGTCGTGTCCTTTTGAAGGAATAAAGACTTTTGGGCATGGATTTTCACAAATGGCTTCAACAACGCCCCTTGGCAAAAGATTTGCTATTAAAGACGAATAAAATGAGCCCATAGGGTAGCATATCAATTCAGCTTCTTTTATAAGTTCTATTGTTCCTTTTGTCGCGCTAATACTGCAAGAAGGCTGAATCTTTCCCTCTGATTTATAGCATTCGCCATCTTCTAGTTGTGGGCATAACCACATTTTTTTAATAGGCGAATTAATAGCGTTTTTTTCCTTACCCGTAAACTTTGCCTGACCACAAATACACGTTTTATCCTCAAGTTCGACCGCCAAATGCGCATAAGAATCCGTCACAGGAAAAACCTTGCCCTTTGCGCCTACAAGTTGCGAGAAAAGATACATCACACTATCTACTTGTCTTTCAAGACTCACATAGCAAGAAGTAAGAATAATATTACCAAGACTTGCGCCCCTCAGAGGAAAATTATCGTCTACACAAGAAATAAAAGATAATAAATACGAGCAGATAATCTTTTGTACAGGTATAGGCAATGTTTTGACAAGCGCATGTTTTGCTTCTGCCATTTCGCGCAATTCTCTGCGTAAATTTTCTTCCTTTTCTTCTTTAGAAAATCTGTAGGAAAAAAGTTCGATAACCTCGATATTACCAATAAGAGAACGATCGGCAAGTGCCATGATTCGCGAACGCAAATCACCAATAGCAGGCATATTAAAAAATTTTCTTAACGTAGCAGATGAACCGCCAGAATCAAATGGTGTGATAATGTGTATAGAATTATGCGTATAATTTGTAAGACTTCTACTTACTTCTGTAAGTGCTGAGCCGCCGCTGAAAAAAAGTATTCTTGGCCCAAGTTCAGGCGCTTTTTTAAAACGCGCTAACTTGATTTCATCAGGCAAGTTCACTTCTTTTGTCAGCAAAACTTTTGCATAAACTTTATTCTTCATCACACACTCTCAAGCACCTCGTTTTTATGCTCGTCAAAAGTTTGCGTAAGCTTATTTTTCGCTTCCTCTAAGGGCATCTTTATAGAAACACCAGAAGCATTTTTATGTCCACCGCCGCCTAAATAAGAAGCGAGCCTTTGCACATCGTCATTTCTACTTGAACGCAATGAAATCTTTGTTTCACTCTCTTTTGATTCTCTCATTGTGCAAGCAATGCGCACATGCTTAATTCTGCGTAATTGCTCGACAAAACCTTCCAAATCGTCCTTAGTACAATTAAAATCTTCAAGTATTTTTTGTGAGATGAGAACATAGGCCATTTCATCATGTCTTACAAAGTTTCCAAGTAAGTATGCCCAAATTCTTGTTTTTTCTTCCGACCAATTAGAATTGAGCGCATCGCTCACCTCGCTTGGCTTCACTCCTTTTGACACCATATAAGCTGCTGTCAAAAAGGCCTTCTCATCTGTGTTTGAAAATGCAAAAGAGCCTGTATCTGTCACTAAAGTTGTATACAAGCAAAAAGCAAGTTCGTCTTTCACTTCGACATTAAGCTCAAATGCCAAGAAAGCAACTGCATTTCCTGTGGACGCCATGCTGGGATCTACCCAATTTAGCATGGAAGCGAAGTTTGGATTATGTAAGTGGTGATCTATAGAAATTGAAGGCGCAAGTTTCAATAATTTATCTACTTGTTTGCCAATTCTTTGTCTGTCACCGCAGTCAAGTGTGATAATTAAATCAGGCTTTAAAGAAAGATTATCTAAATCCTGCTCCAATGGCGCAGGCAGAGGAATAAAGGTAAGAAAGTCAGGTATTTCACTTTCATTGTAGAGAGCAAAATTCTTGCCTAATGCTTTACAAATATAGCCAAGCGCCGCAGTAGAACCTAGAGCATCGCCGTCTGGTGAAGCGTGTGCAGCGATAAGAATATTGTTTTTTTCTTGAATTATTTTAACAACTTCTTTTAAGCTCTTATGAGATTCTGTAGAAATATAGCTTGAATAGTTAGTATTAATTGACATAAGAACACCTTCACAGTTAAATACTATGTTCTTCAAAGGAGTAGAAAACCTAAAAAAACAGGTTTTAATAAAAATTTGGCGGAAGCGTATAGGAGTCGAACCTACAATAGGTATCACTACCTACCATCAGTTTTGAAGACTGAGTGCCACACCGGTGACAAAACGCTCCCCTTTTTGTTTTTTACTGCCTTGTGATAATTTTTTACTCTGGTCATGTAGGTTTTCCTACACTCCCGCCATAAAAAATTCTCACGCCTTGTAAAATTCCAAAAATTTGTCTACGAAACAAGCTTTTTTTGGCTTGTTCCTTAAAAAATAAATATCTTCAAAACACAGATTACTTGCAAACAGTAAAAAAAACAAGAATTATTTATGGGGCAAGCCTAGCACCCTCATTTTTCCCCGCACAAAGCACTGCAAGTATTTGATTATACATAGTAAAATGCGCTTCAAGAATAAAAAAGCGCACATAGACAAATCTTAAAAGCAAAGATATTCGCTCTATCGTTAAAAATTTGTAGAGCGTTAATTAAAGTGATAGTTATTGTTGTTTTCTAAGGAGGGGAGTTTGAGGGGAAACCTCGTGTGGGGATAATCCCCTTTTTCGAAAAAACGTGGTTCCCCTCAAAAAATCTCTTTCTTAAGCCCTATCTTTTAAAGCCTGTATAGCAGGAAGAACCTTACCCTCTAAAACTTCAAGAAATGCACCGCCGCCAGTAGAAATATAGCCCATTTTATCTGCCACATTAAAAGTTTCAACAGCAGCAATAGAATCGCCACCACAAACTAAAGTATAAGCAGACGCTTCTGCTAAAAAGAGCGCAATTCCCTTTGAACCTTCGTCAAAAGGTTTTGTTTCAAATGCGCCTACAGGCCCATTCCAAACAATAGTTTGTGATTTTGAAAGTATTTCACGATACTTCTCTACTGTCTTTGGACCTACATCAAGTATCATTTCATCTTCTGCAACTTCATTCGGTGCGCACACGCGTGAAGCAGCATTTTCTTTAAATTCTTTAGCAACAACAACATCAAGAGGAAGCGGCATATCCTTAGCCTTAGCCAAGATAGCCTTTGCATTTGGCACTAAATCTGGCTCTGCAAGGGACTTTCCTATAGTATAGCCTTGCGCCATCAAGAAAGTATTTGCAATACCACCGCCAACAATAAGCCCATCAACCTTATCTGCAAGGTTTTCTAATACAGTGAGCTTTGTTGAAACCTTTGAACCGCCAATAATTGCATAAAATGGCTGCTTAGGATTTTCCATAAGCGCGTCAACTGCATCCATTTCAGCTGCCATTAAAAAGCCTGCACAGGCGACTTTTGCAACACGAATCGCGCCTTCTGTGCTTGCGTGCGCTCTGTGTGCTGCGCCAAAAGCATCCATACAATAGACATCTGCTAAGTCAGCAAGCTTTTGTGCTAATTCAGGTGAATTCTTCTTTTCACCAACCATAAAACGTATATTGTCAAGCATGACAACTTGCCCTGCTTGCATCTTTATATCTTCGATTTTTTCAGCAAAAACAACTTCCTTATTTAAAAGTTCTGAAAGTCTTTTTGCAACTGGAAGAAGTGAAAATTCTGCATTGTATTCACCCTCTGTTGGACGTCCTAGATGTGAGAGAATGAGCACAGCCGCATTATTTTCTAAGGCGTAATTTATAGTTTTTAACGCACGCTTTATACGCGTGTCAGAAGTGACCTTACCTTCTTTGATTGGCACATTCATGTCAACGCGTATAACAACATTCTTGTTCTTTAAGTCAATTTCATTGATTAATTTTGCTTTCATCTTACATTCCTTTTCTTTGCTTAATAGTTTAAAAACCTTGAATTTCTTTAATTATCGCATCGAGAGTAAAGCCAAAATGTTTAAAAAGTTCTGAAGCAGGGGCAGACTCACCAAAACTTGTCATGCCAATAACCTTGCCCTCAAGCCCTACATATTTATACCATAGGTCAGGACTACCCGCTTCAATCGCTATCCTTTTTGTGCAAGATTTAGGCAATACTTTTTCTTTGTATTCAACATCTTGCATGTCAAACAATGAGGTTGACGGCATTGAAATCAAGCGCACTTTCTTAGCTTCACTGTCTAGCTTTGTGTATACTTCTTTTGCTAAAGCAAGTTCTGAACCTGTAGCTATGATAAGTATTTCAGGCTTGTCACAGTTTTCACAAAGAATATACCCACCTTTTTTAATATCGTCAACAGAAGAGTTTAAGCTCAACTGCTCAAGATTTTGTCTACTCAAGATAAGTGCAGAAGGCCCGTTGTAAGCAAGCGCAGAAAGCCATGCGACAGCAGTTTCCTTTGTATCAGCAGGTCGCCATACTTGCAGATTTGGCATAAGTCTTAAGGAAGAACTGTGTTCAATAGGCTGATGCGTTGGCCCATCTTCGCCTACACCTATGGAATCGTGTGTGAGCACATGTATGACTTTTTGCTTCATGAGGGCAGCAGAACGCACAGCAGAACGCATATAGTCAGAAAAGACATGGAAAATACCGCCATATGGAGTGAATCCGCCATAAATCGCAAGCCCATTCATCACACAAGCCATACCAAACTCACGCACACCATAATGGATGTAATTACCTGTGAAATCTAATTCTTTCTTAGACGCGTTGAGAGATTTTGATAATGTGTGAATAGTACCCACAGACCCCGAAAGGTCAGCAGAACCACCAAGAAGTTCAGGCAAGACTGGGGCAAGAGCGTTGAGCACTTTTTGTGAACTCACGCGTGTAGCAAGGGCTTTGTCTGAAAGTTCGAGATTTGCAAAAAGCGCTTCTTCTATTTCTTGCGCGCTTAATGCGTATTCTTTATCAATGACGCGTTTTTTAAATTCCTTTGCTAATTCAGGATGTTGCGCACTGTATTTTGCAAATAGTTCATTCCATGCGCTTTCTAAAGCCTTGCCTTTTTCCTTTCTGTCAGCAAGAGCGTATATTGAAGAAGGAATTTCAAAAGCATCATAGTCAATATTAAGCGCAGCCTTTGTGAGTTTGATTTCTTCTGCACCAAGAGGAGAGCCGTGCGCAGAGGAAGAGTCTATCTTATTTGGTGAACCAAAACCTATATGCGTTTTGAAGCAAACAAGAATTGGCTGTGTGTTTTGACTATTTGCCTTTTCTTTTGCCTTTGAAAGCGCGTCAGAAATTGCAGCAGGATTATGCCCGTCAACATTTTCAATAACATGCCAACCACAGGCTTTAAATCTTTGAGCTGTATTATCGCAAAACCAATTCTTTACATTCCCGTCAATGGAAATTTCATTATCGTCATAAAGCACAATAAGTCTTCCTAATTCAAAGGAAGAAGCAAGAGAAATAGCTTCTTGACTTATGCCTTCCATAAGACAACCATCACCTAAAAAAACATAAGTATTGTGATCTACAATTGGAAAATCTTTTTTATTATAAGCAGTTGCAAGCATCTTTTCAGCAAGTGCAAAGCCCACGGCTGTCGCAACGCCCTGCCCAAGAGGGCCTGTTGTCATTTCAACACCTTCAGTATAGGTGTATTCAGGGTGGCCAGGAGTTTTAGAACCAAACTGCCTGAAATTCTTCATATCTTCTATAGAAATATTATAGCCAACCAAGTGCAAAACAGAATAAAGCAAGGCAGAAGCATGCCCATTAGAAAGTATGAACCTGTCTCTATTTTGCCAATGCGGATTTGCAGGGTTGTAGTTCATTGTGTCAAGCCAAAGCTGTGCGGCTATGTCTGCCATACCCATAGGCGCGCCTGGGTGACCTGACTTTGCTTTTTCAACTGTATCAATAGCAAGTGAACGTATAGCATTTGCTACAAGTGTGTGTGAGGAATGTGACATGGATAATCCTTATTGAGTTTTTTACTTTATTTGTCTTTATTATTCAAAGGCAGCATTAAAAAGTGCTAATGCTTCATTGTAGGGCTTTGTGCGAAAAAAAGCAGAGCCGGAAACAAAAACATCTGCGCCTAAATCGGAAAGTTCTTTGATATTTTCAGGGCTTACTCCGCCGTCTATTTGAATGAGAATATCTCTATTCGCAATTTTAGCTTTTAAATTCTTTATCTTTTCCTTTGTTGAAGGAATAAAAGACTGACCGCCAAAGCCTGGATTTACGCTCATCAAAAGTATCATATCAACATCGTCAAGCACATAGTCGACAACTTCTAGTGGGGTAGCAGGATTGAGAGAAATACCTGCTTTCATACCTAGAGAGCGTATATGTGCTAAAACTCTTTGAACATGATTTGTTGCTTCAGCGTGGAAAACAAGCATATCTGCGCCTGCTTTTGCAAAATCTTCAACATAGCGTTCTGGCTTATCTATCATAAGATGCACATCAAAATAAAGTGAAGATTTCTTTCGGCATTGTGCTATAACATGCTGCCCAAAGGTGATGTTTGGCACAAAATTACCGTCCATAACATCCCAGTGTACCCATTCTAGCCCCGCCTTTTCAAGGTCTTGGAGCTCTTGCGCTAGATTTGTAAAATCTGCAGAAAGTAAGGAAGGTGAAAGTATCATAATATATAGGGGTTAAAGGTTTTAAATAAGCTTTTTCTTTATTTCTAAAAGCTCAAGTTCGATTGCCTTTAAAAAGGAATGCCTTTTTCCTTGCTCTTCCTTTTTTATTTCTTGCGCACTTTCTATTTTTTGTGCGCTTGCATCGCTATTTAAAGAAAGGGCTTTTACCTTACCTGATTTTGGTGCGACATAGCTTGAGCCTTTAGGAAGAGTGGATTTTTTTAGTATTTTTTTTGCGCCCTCAAGGGTGAGCCCATTTTCATGCAGAAGCTTTTTGAGTCTCTTTGCTATAGCTATATCTTGAGCAGAATAAAGTCTTTGTCCTGTTTCTGTTCTTATAGGGCTTAATTCTTCAAATTCATCTTCCCAAAAACGCAGGACAGAGGTATTTAAATCCAGCAATTTTGCAACATTGCCAATTTTCAAGAGCGCGGCTGGTTTTTGCTTTCTTGCCTTTCTTTCAACTTTTTCTTTTTGAGGTTTTTTAGACATAGGTAAAGACTTGTCTACAAGTTCTGCCCTATCCAATTTCTTTGTCACTTCTGAAATAGGTTCGCTTGAAGACATAAAGTCAAGTAAGTTTGCAGAATAGTTTTTTTCATGCATAAAGCTTACTCATTCCTCTTATTCTAAATAGTTTCTTTAAAGGCGCTCAAATGCGGTCAAGCAGTCTTTTACTGCACATGAATTAGTCTCAAAAAATCTTAAACTATTTTAACTTTTTTTTCAAGCATAACACATAGACATTTAAATTTTTTCTCAAAAATAATACCTACTTCTTTGGTTTCAATTTTCTGTGTAAGTACGATCGCTCTAATCCGACAAGTTCCGCGAGTTTTGTCATATTATTTTCTGCTTCTTCAAGTTTTCTGTGAAGATACCAATTCTCAAATTCATTTTTTGCACTTTTATAGTCAAGAGCAAGCACAGTAGTGATAAAGTTTTCTTGCGGAGCTAGGTCGCTTTGACTTATAGTCTGAGGAGAAGTTTTTTGTTCGAATATTGCAGTGTCTTCATTGCCAAGAAGAGGAATAAGCATATGCGGCTCTATAACTTGTTCAGGATAGAGAATAGTTAATTGTTCTAAAACATGCTTCAATTCACGCACATTTCCCTTCCAGCTTGCTTTTTGCAAAGTAAGCATAGCTTGAGGCGCAAAAACTGGAGGAAGCAGATTTTTTGCATACATTTCTAATGAAAGCGCATTTGTGAGCAGGGGAATATCTTCTGCCCTTTCTCTAAGCGGTGGTAAGTTGAGCGGAAAGCCCCTCAAGCGATAGTATAAATCTGACCTGAAAGAGCCTTCGCGCATGGCTTTTTCTAAATCTTTATTTGTTGCAGCAAGAATACGCACATCAACTTTAATAGTCTTGTTTCCGCCAACACGCTCAAAACACTGTTCTTGCAAAACACGCAATATCTTTGCTTGAGTTTTTAAACTCATATCACCTATTTCATCTAAGAAAAGCGTGCCTTTGTCGGCAAGTTCAAACTTTCCTATGCGCGCTTCTGCGCCTGTGAAAGAGCCTTTTTCATGCCCAAAAAGTTCTGATTCAATAAGTTCTTCTGGAATAGCGGCGCAATTTATTGCAATAAAAGGTTTATCTGCACGCAAACTTGCCTTGTGAATGGCTTTTGCAGTCACTTCCTTACCTGTGCCGTTTTCGCCTGTGATAAGCACCCAAACAGGTGTAGGCGCAACTGAAGCAAGTGCAGACTTGAAACTTTGCATTATAGGTGATTTGCCTATGAGACTTTGATTGAGTTCTTGATTGCCAAGCTCTTTTTTAAGAGCAATATTTTGCGTCTTCAAGCTCTCCATTTCAACAGCTCTGTGTACTGTATTGAGCACAGAATCAAGGGAGAGAGGTTTTTCTATAAAGTCATACGCGCCGTATTTAAGTGCAGTGACCGCGGTTTCTATAGTTCCATGCCCAGAAACCATGATAACAGGAATATCTTTATAATCGTCTATTTTCTTTATATATTGTAAAAGCAAGAGCCCGTCACTATTGTGATTCTTCTCAACTTCAAGTGAGTCAGAAAGCCAAATATCCAATATAATAAGGTGAATAATCTCTTTTTCAAGCACTTCTAATGCAGAGTTTCCATCCTTTGCTTGATAGCAAACATAAGCTTCATCTTCAAGAATACCTTGAAGCGAAAGGCGAATGCCTTGCTCATCGTCAATTATAAGGATATGCGGTTTTACTTCTACCATAGATTTTCTACTCTGCTTTTATAAAGAAAAATTTTTCTGCTATACAACAAATACTTAACACAATTATACTTATTGGTCAATCTGTGGGCTTCTTGCTTTTTTTTGCGGTAAAAAAAAGCCCTTTTAGTAAAAGGGCTTTTCACTTCAAACTACACTGTTTTAAGTTTCAATTTAAAACTCTTCATTACAAGAGAAGTGAGCACATATGAAAGTGTAGAAATAGCCACACCTACAACAAAAGGAGGTAATATCTTTATTTCTCTTGGAATAAAGGTGAGGTCAACAATACTTGTGCTTGGTGTGAGGAAGATATAGAAAAGAAAACAGGAAAGAAAACCAAGCACAGAAGAAGCAAAGGCAGCATAAGAATTAGAATTTTTAAGAAGCACCAATGCCAAGTAAGGAACAAGCGCAGTAGAACCTATCACAGACCAAGCTGTTGTGTGAAGAATAGCGATAATCTTTCCTTCCATTTGCGCAGTAAAACCGCTCACAAGTATGCAAACAACAATAGCGGCAAACCATGTTTTTCTTGTTGCTTTCTTATCAAACAAGTCCTCTGTCAGCGAAGACGAAGCGATATGAAAAAGAGCGGTACAAGTAGACAAAGAAGCAGAGACAACTGCAAGCACAAATATTTGCTTGCCTGCATCAGGTAAAAGAGCATCAACTAAGGCAGGAATAACCTTGTCAGGTGAGCTTATTTCAGGCAAGACAAGACGTGAAAGAGCTGAAATAAAGTACATTCCACCCACAATAAGCAAGAGCGAGCAAGAAGCAAGCAATGCCGCTTTTTTGATTTCAGATTTTGAAGAAATAGAAAAATGTCTTTGTATCATCTGTGGTTGTGCCCATACTGCTACAGATGTCACTATCACAAGTGACCAAATAAAGTAACCACTTTCACCCGTAGAAAGAGATGTAAAACCTTGATTTGCTTGCTTTGTAGGGACTAGCTCTGAAAGGGCTACAAAACCGTCAATAGGCCCACCTACAAAGGAAAGAACTTTATATGCCAATATGCCTATTCCAAGCAACATAATACCGCCTTGCATTGCTTCTGTAAGTAAAACACCCTTCAATCCGCCCCACAGCACAGCTAAACCAATACAAAGTGCTATAAGCCAAATGCACATTTCAAGCGAAAAAGGAAGAATATTTTGCAACATAATAGCTGCACCCTTGATAACAGCTGAGGCATAGACAGATAAGAATAAAGCAAAAACAAAGCCGAGAATTTTCTTGAGCACGGGAATATTATGCCCTATTGCAAGCAAGTGCGCTGGAGTTCGAGCATTAAGAGCTACTTGTAATTCCTTGGTTCTCCATGTGAGGAAAATGTATACAAAGAGCGTTCCAAGCAAAACATTGCCAAGAGCAATAAGTAGCATTTGCATACCATACATATAGGCAAGACCACCAAAACCAACAAGGGCAACTGCAGAAATATAGGTTGCAACATATGCAAAAGATTGTACAAAAAAACCAACCTTACCACTCAAAACCATGTCCTCACTCTTGCCTTTTCTTGCTAAGAAGAAGAAAAGCGCAATGTAGGCTACCCAAACACCAATTGTAAACATAAAGCCTCCAAATTTTTTAGCATAATGCTTTTACACATACTGCTTTAGACATAAAAAAAACCGCTGTCCTCACGAACAACGGTATTCTTTTGATTAATGAAAAAAGACAATACAATGCTATCCGTGAATCCTATACGAATCAAGGTAATAATAGTAAGCATATGTATATGAGTTTAAAAACATTCTTTTTCCTTTTTATTTTTCTCTAAAAGAGACGATAAGGCAAGTGCCTGATTTTTGTCAAGTTAAATTTATTTCATTTCATGGACTTTATTGGAAATATTAAAGGTAAGGGCATAAATTTGGTGGAAAAAGTCAACATATTCTACATGCACATGTTCAGGTGTAACAATGCGAACAGCAGAAAAGTTTAAAATTCCCTTGATGCCAACTTCAATAAGTTGATCCGCCACTCTTTGCGCTCTTTCAGGCGGTGTGGCGATGATTCCTATTTCTATATTGTATTCTTTCATTCTTTCAGGCAAGGTCTTTGTACAAAAAACCTCTAAACCGTAAATGTTTTCGCCTATTTTAAAAGGATCACAATCAAAAGCAGCTACAAGCTGAAAACCGCGTGAGCGAAAGTCTTGATGCTGAATAAGAGCACGCCCCATATTTCCAACGCCCACAATACAAGCTTGCCAAACTCTGTTAACATGCAAGCAAGATTTTATCGCATCTACTAAAAATGAGACATAATAGCCAACACCCCTTACACCAAATTCACCAAAATACGTTAAATCTTTGCGCACCTGTGAAGCGTTAACTTCACAAGCCTTTGCAAGTGGCCCTGAGGCTACAATTTGCACACCCTCTTTATGCATGCGTTCTAGTACTTGTAAATAAGTCGCAAGGCGTAAAAGTGTTGCGCGTGGAATTCTTTCATTTTTAAATGCGTTCATCATGGGCTAAAATAATCCTGTTTATTTTTTGATTTACACAAAAAATAATAAATACGAGTAAAGGAGAAAAAAGCACAAAGCCCTTTTCTCCTATAATTTTCTATGTCAAATCAGTCAATTATGCTAAGAATGGGTTAGCAAAGAGCAAGATAAGATCTACAAGTAAAGCGTAGATACAAAGTGATTCGATAAAAGCAAGACCAAGAATAAGTGATTGAGAAATCTTATCACTAGCTTCTGGGTTGCGTGAAATGCCTTCACAAGCTGATTTGATTGCTAAAGCTTGAGCAAGACCACAACCAAGTGATGCCATACCGATACCAAGTGTGATACCAAGTGTTGAAAGACCGATAGCAACGCCATCGAGTTCAGCAGCAAAAGCAACGCTTGCAACAGCTAATAAAGCAACAGTGTTAAGAACAATAAGAACTAGTTTACGCATAGGTAACTCCTAAAAAAAATAATATATTTTTGACCAGAATGGCCATTCCCCGTATAGTATAGATTTGGCACTCTGTGCACAAATCCTCGCTTGCGTTTTGCGTGGAAAACGCTTCGCTCGCTAAAGCCTTTGTTCACGAACATAGTTCGTTCACATTTTTGTATAGATTTGGCACTCTGTGCACAAATCCTCGCTTACTTTTCTAAATTCAGAGATTTTGTGAAAAACGCTTCGCTATATACCTCTAAATTCAGAGATTTTGTGAAAAACGCTTCGCTATATGTATCTAAATTTAGATAGTTTGTGGAATTTTCAACAAAAATTAATTTTTCCCTGAGTG
>CAYJHE010000048.1:0-11004 GCA_964369675.1 uncultured Desulfovibrionaceae bacterium
AAAAAAATAATTAACTGCTTTAGCTATATACTTCATCTTAACCGCGCATGCTCGGGTTTCCAAAGGGCAGTAGTCCTTTGGTCGCCGAAGGCAAAAAAAATAATCATATAGAACGGATTTTTACGATACGCCTGAATAGCCTTGTATAGTTTCAAATAAACCATACTTCCTTTTTTGCCTAAAAACATGCTAAAGTGTGCTACATAGCCTTGTTTTATGGTTTTTTTATAAACTTTTACAAAAAGGAAAAATGTATGACTTTAGACAAGAAATTATCCAAGCAAATCTACAAGACAAATGGCTCTGCTGTTGATTTTCCCTTTTCATTTGAAGTCTTTGAAAAGGATTATATAGCAGTAACAATCAGTAATGATACAGAACCTTTGACAACACAAGTGCACGAGCTTTTGCCACATGAAGTGAGCCTTTCAGAAAAAGGCGGCAGCGTGAAAATTTATTTCGATAGAAATACTCAAAGCCCTTATCCTGCTGGCTATACTATTGCAATTACGCGCAACATGCCTTTTTTACAACTGGTTTCCTTGCTTGAAGGCGGCGCATTCCATGCAAAGGTGATTGAAAACTCTTTTGATATTATGAAAGCAGAGCTTCAACAATTGTATGAAATAATTGAGAGAGCTGTGATAGTTCCTGTTACAAGTGAACAGTCACCTCAGCACTTACTTGCAGAATTTTTTGAAGCGCAAAATCATGTACTTGCTTTAGAAGAAAGTGCGCGAATAAATTCACAAAAAGCTGAAACAGCAGCACAAAATGCGCATGCAGATTCACAAAATGCGCAATACTGGGCAGTGGCTGATATAGCAACAAATCCTGAGGGGAGTGCGCGTTACTGGGCTGAAAATGTTTCTAGCGGTTTAGCTGAGGCAACGACATTGCAAAAGGGCATAGTGCAAAGAGCAACTGATGAAATTGCAAGTCAAGGCAATGATGAAGAATTCTATATCAATGCAAAACAGCTTATTTCAGAAATTACTCGTGCAACTCCAAATGCGAGCAATAGCAAAGTCGGTTTGATACGCAAGGCTACAAATACAGAAGTTGTAGAGGGCGTGAGTGAAGAAGGGGCGATTAACCCTAAACAATATAAAGATAATCTGCCAATTTCCTTTCCTCTAGGTACGCGTATGCTTTTTCAGCAAGCTTCTGCTCCTAGTGGTTGGATAAAGGAAGAAGACAGTAGTTATAATGACATAGCTTTGAAAGTAAGTACTGCAAATGATGTCACTGTGCAGGGTAGCCTTGCTTTTTCTTCTGTATTTAATAGTAAAAATCTTTCTGTAAGCGGTTCTACAGGCAATACAACTCTTTCTCTTGCGCAACTAGCAAGCCATAACCATATTATTAGTAATGTGAGTTCGGCGGGAAGTGGTGATGGTGCTGTGAAAAATTTTACTCACAGTGCAGCAACTATGACTCAAACAAGTACAACATTTGCTGGCTCAAATCAGGGGCACGCGCACTCTTTTTCAGGAAATGCAAGTTTGAATATGCAAGTAAAGCATTGCTCTGTCATTATTTGCACTAAGGCTTAGGGTAGTTATATGCTTTGCCCTTTAACAAAAGAAGAATGCCCTGAACACAATAAAAAAATGGGCTGTGCGTGGTGGATGGAAGTGAAAGAGGGTGATGAGGCTGTTTCCAGAATGAGGGGCTGTGCACTTGTTTTGCAACCTATGCTCTTGGCACAACAAATAAATATGAGCGCCTTAGTAGCTAAAGAAAGCAATGCAATATCAAGTGAGATTTCAGCTTTAAGAAATGAAAATAGTGAAGAACATCAGAAAGATAGAAGACATCTATTTAATTTAGTGCAAGGAAATATAAAAGAAATAGGGAGTTAGTATGAAAAATAGCGTGACAGTAGTGAGAGATGATAGCTTAATTATTGTTGATAGCATAGGCTTATATATTGAAAATTTTGAAGAAAAAGTGTCATCAATAAATTTAATACAAGGTTGGAGGGCAATACAATTTCATAATGGCTTTGGTGAAATAGAAGTAAGAAATGGAGAAGATTTTCAAAATGTGAAATTTACGCAAGAAGACTATGCTCTTTATGTGCAGGCTTTTGTAAGTTTATGGGAAGGACAAAAATCAGCTAATGATGAAGCTGCAATTCTTAGCTTAGATGAACTTAAAGAAATAAAATACAATGAAATCAATGCCAAAAGAGATTTGGTAGAAGTTTCAGGTTTTGAATATTTGGGTTCGATTTTTGACACAGACGAAAAATCTTTTATGCGCATATTAGGCGCGGATAATTCTGCAACAAAGGCTTTACAGGCAGGTTTAGCATTTGAGATTGAATGGACCTTGGCAGATAACAGCAAAAGAGTTTTGAACGCCGAAGAAATTTTAGGCTTTATTCCTGCTTTTGCAGCCTATTCAAATGCATTACATATAAAGGCAAATGCATTGAAAGAAGAAGCAAAAAATGCGTTAACAAAAGAAGCACTTGACGCCATTGTATGGGGGTAGAATTATGAAAATCTTTAAACATAATATCATACAGTTTTTAATTTCATTTGATCAGTGTTTACACTGTCTTATAGGAACACTTTGCAATTATACTATTTATGCTGATGAAAGTTTTAGTTCTTTTCAGTATAGGCGCTTTCTTAAAGGAAAGACAGCTATCAAAAAGGGCATAGACCTTATTTTTTACTGTATTTTCAGGCAGGAAGAACATTGTAAAAGCAGCTATATAAGTGAAAGAAAGAGTAGACATTTGCCACCTGAAATGCGCCAAGAAAAGGAAGAAGTTTAATGGTTTTTTTCTTGTGCTGCATTTGAAAAATCGCAAATCTTATTCCACACATTTTTAGGGTAATCTTCCTTTTGCCTTGTCGCAAGATAGATATAAAAAGCTATTTCATCGTCTTTTGGCAAGGCAAAAGAAAAATTACTATTATCTTTGAGCATGCCTTCAAGAGCCATATCGGGAATTAATGTTAGGCATTTTTCATGCATGGCAACATCTAAAAGTGAGTCAAGATTTGAAAGTTCAGCTACTGTTTTGGCTTGAATTTTATGTTGTATGAAATAGTTGTCAACACTGCGGCGTACAGAAGAGCCCATTTCTTTGAGTACCATTCTTTCTAAATGTATGTCTTTAGGCAAAAAAGATTTTTTCCCAAAAAGCTTGTGCCCTTTTGGAATAACTAAATAATTCAAATGTTTTGCATAGGTAGTAAACAAGAGCTTGCATTTATTTTCTTGGATTAAATCGCCTGTTATAGCCATATCTACTTTACTTTCTTCAAGTAATTGAATGAGTCTTCTTGAATTTCCTGATTGCACAGAAACTGTGATGTCTTCATCGCTTCCTTCAAAACAAGACATGATATTGAGCATGGCAAAGCGTTCGTATAGGGTGACAATTCCAAGCTTTATCGAACTTGTTTTTTCTTCATCAGCATGAGAAATGAATTTTTCTATATCTTTTTCTGCTTCAAAAAGCTTGTGAGCATGCTCATAGAGCTTTTTTCCTTTTTCTGTGAGTTCAAGATTTCTGCCACTTTTATTGAATAAAGTCATGCCTAAATCTTTTTGTATCTTTTTTAATGCATTGCTTACAGCCGGCTGTGAAATATAGAGCTCTTTTGAAGCCATGAGAAGGCTTTGGTTTTTTGCAACCAGATAAAAAACTCGTAGGTTATTTAGATTTAACATAGATACTCACTGAAAATTCGCCTTTTTAGTATGCAATTTGTCTTGCTGCTTAGATTTTATGTAAAAAGATTAAGAATGTAAAGAAAAACATCACTAAAAGTTATATATATAATTTAAAAAGTGAATTGTCCTAGTTGAATTATATGCTATATTCAAATAAACTTTGTGTAAAAATTTACAAGCTTAAAAAAGAGGATTTAAAATGGCAATTACAATGTTTAGTTCAACTGGTTGTATTCGTTGTGCTATTGTAAAGCAATATCTTAAAGATAAGGATATAGCTTTTGAAGAACATGATATTAAAACAGAAAGTGGCAATGAAAAATTTAAAGCATTTTATAAAGTAAGAAGAAATGACGTAAAACGCGATAAGGCGGGCATTTTCTTTCCTGTTGTTGAAGATAGTGAGAAAGTGATACAAGATGCGGCAGTAAACCTCGACTGGTTTATGAATAAAGGCGCGATGTCAGCTGCAATCAAGGAAAATAACCTTGGACATGGCTGGCTTGGTGGCTTGAATATTTCAGCAGTGCCGACAGAATTTTTTGATTCCTTTCTTGAAATTCTTTCACGCATGACTGTTGGTGGCTTGAATATCGCAGCTGAATGCGATGGAAGAAATCCAGCATTACTAGAAAAAATACTTGAAGCAAAACTTATTGAT
The DNA here is from genome assembly GCA_964369675.1 of uncultured Desulfovibrionaceae bacterium. Lineage (GTDB taxonomy): Bacteria > Desulfobacterota > Desulfovibrionia > Desulfovibrionales > Desulfovibrionaceae > CAYJAZ01. Next base: position 4,361 of record CAYJHE010000048.1, read on the forward strand.
AGATTAGCTTTTAATATTGATGTGGCAAAATTTGAAGCAAATGATGCTGCTTATATAGCTGAATTTGAAAAAAGTGTTTATATTACAGAAAGATATACTAATAATGCACAGATTAAATTCTCTATAGATATAGCATTAAATGGCAAAGCAGCAAAGAAAGAGCTTTTTGAAACAATAGCGCAAGTTATGGAAAAAGCAGCAAATAATAACCGTCTTGCTATTCTTATTACAAATAAAGAAAATATAGATGCAAATATTTATGCTTACCGTCAAGCGATGAATGAGTGGCAGGCTTCGGCTGATTTGAAGAAAAGATTATACTAATTTATTATAAGGAAGAAAAACAATGGGATACCCAACAATATATCCAACAGGAACAACACTTTACGAACCAGATAAATGCTTTAACGGCTATACAGTATACGAAGCAAAAGAAGCAGGCGTTATGGTTATTGATATGAATGGTAAGGAAGTTCAATACTTTAAAGGACTTCACGGCTTTCCAGCAAAGCTTTTACCAGGTGGCGATATGATTGCGCAAACAGGCGAAAGAAACACCAAATTTTCTACACAAGATAAGTTTGACCTTGTTCAAGTGGACTGGGACGGTAATATCAAGTGGAGATTCAATAAATACGAATACATAGACGATAAAGGCGAAGAACCACGCTGGATGGCAAGACAACATCATGACTTTCAAAGAGAAGGAAATCCAGTAGGTTACTATGTTCCTGGTATGGAACCAAAGGTAGACAGTGGTAACACTATGATATTAGGGCATAAAAATATTTTGCAACCACACATCACTCCTTATCCGCTTTTAGACGATACTATTTATGAAGTGACTTACGAAGGCGAAGTTGTATGGGAATGGGTACTTAGCGATCACTTTGAAGAAATCGGCTTTGATGAAATTTCAAAAAACACTATCTTCCGTCATCCAAATCTACGTCCTGCTGGTGGTGGTATTGCTGACTGGGCGCATATCAACAGTATGTCCTTGCTTGGACCAAATGTGCATTACGATAATGGCGATGAACGCTTCCACCCTGATAATATTATTATTTGCGGTCGTGACATCAACACTACAATGATTATCAGCAAAGCGACTGGTAAGATTGTGTGGAAGATGGGACCATATTACGACACACCTGAACTTGAGCATATTGGCTGGATTATAGGTCAGCACCACGCACACATGGTACCGCAAGGTCTTGTTGGTGCTGGTAATATCTTAGTTTTTGATAATGGTGGCTGGGCTGGTTTTGGCGCGCCAAACCCTGCTTCAAAAAATGGCGAAAAATACGCAACTCGTGACTATTCAAGGGTGTTAGAAATAAATCCTGTTACAATGAAGATTGAGTGGGAATTTTCCTCAAAGCAATTAGGTCGCGTATTCCCTGTTGACTATAACCGCTTCTACAGCCCATTTGTAAGTAGTGCGCAACGCTTGCCAAATGGAAACACTCTCATCACAGAAGGCGCTTCAGGTAAATTATTTGAAGTGACAAGAGAATGCGAAGTTGTTTGGGAATACATAAGCCCATATTGGGGTGAAATTGTAAAAATTAACCAAGTATATCGCTCATATAGAGTTCCATACGAATATATTCCGCAATTGCCAAAACCTGAAGAAGTTGCTATTACACCTGTAGATGTACTTGATTTCCGTATGCCTGGTGCTGCGCCACGCGGTGCTGTGCGCGAAATTAATGTAGAAGGCTGTAATCCATTCTTCGGTGGTTCAGGCGTATGCGTTGTGACAAATGTTGAAGAAGAGGAAGCTGAATAGGAGGCTTGATGAAAAATAATACCTTAGAAATAGCTCTTAGCCTGGCGATGATAGCCCTTTCATGTGTGGCTTATTTCACTGTTGGCTTTGCAGAAGACACTGCTTCAAGTTTCTTGCTTAGACAAGAAAGAAGTATGGGGGCTATGGATTATCAAACTGTTCCAAAAATCTGCGCCATTGTGCTTGCAATTCTTTCAATATGTAATATTTTGATAGTAATTTTAAAGAAAAACAAAGCAGCCCAAGCAGAAGTAAAAGTAGATAAAAGAGAAAGACAAATTGTTGCTGTGCGTATTCTTGGTTCACTTGTAGCACTTGTTGTCTATGCAGCGCTCTTGTCAAAAATTCCTTTTGCTATTTTGACATTCTTCTTTATATTTGCCTTATTTAGACTATATGGTCAAAGCAATTATGTAAAAAACGCACTTATTGCTGCTTTAATCAGTGCTGGTTTTTGGCTTCTCTTTATCCAAGTAGCAAAACTTTCACTCTAGGTGGTTAACATGCAATATATATTTGATACAATGTCACATTTATCTAGCGGCTTTGCTACAGCAGCCTTTGATCCATTAAACCTTCTTGTAATGGTCTTGGGTACATTTATTGGTCTTGTTGTGGGTGCGCTCCCTGGCTTTAGCTCACCTATGGCTATTGTTATCCTACTTCCAATAACCTTTCACTTGAAGATTCCTGCAATCACAGCTTTACTTCTTTTGATGAGTGTGTATGTAGGAACAAAGTGCGGCGGTTCTTACCCAGCTATCTTATTGCGTACTCCAGGAACTCCAGCTGGTGCGTGTACTGCTCTTGACGGAAATGCTCTGGTTAGGCAGGGCAAGGCTGGCAGAGCTATTGGCTTATCAATTGTAGGCTCTACATTTGGCGGGGTTGTTGGTTGGTGTATTGCAGTTGTTTCAGTGCCTTTACTCGGTTCTGTTGCAATCCATTCTCGCCCTGAAGATATTGCTATGATTGGCCTTCTTGGTCTTGTCTTAGTGTGCGCATTTGTGCGTGGAAACATTATTCGCGGTCTTATGGGTGTTTTCTTTGGTCTTCTTATTTCAACAATAGGTCAAGACGCGAATGACGGTGCTGCTCGCTTTGTTTTTAATGTAGCTGAGCTTAATGCAGGCATACCATTTGCTGCTGCTTTAGTGGGCTTTTTTGGTATAGCTGTTGTTTTGAGTGACATTAAAGAATTAGATGTAAAGCAAATTGTAAGCGGCGAAGGCATGAAGCTTGACTTACCAAGTATTAAAGAAACTCTTTCTTACTGGAAAGCCTTGATGATTGGCGCTTTTTATGGCACAATTATCGGCGCTATTCCTGGTGTTGGTGCTGAAGGCTCAACTTGGGTTGCTTATGCTACAGTAAAGAATAAAGATAAAAATCCTGACCGTTTTGGTAAAGGTGCGCCAGAGGGTGTGCTCACTCCTGAAAGTACAAATAACGCAAACTGCGGCGGAACAATGGTGCCTATGCTTACTCTTGGTATTCCAGGTGACTCTTCAACTGCTATTATGTTAGGCGCATTAGTGCTTTATGGAGTTGACCCAGGTGTTACTATGATGAGAGATCAGCCTGTTTTAGTGTATTCACTTCTTGCAGGGCTTTTGATTTCAACTATATTTATGTTCTTTATCGCTCGTCTTTCTTGTAACTTCTTTATTAAAGTGTTGAAGCAAGACAGAGTGTGGTTATTCCCTGTTATCTTAGTTTTAGCTACAATGGGTGCGTATGCAGCGCAAAACAATATGTTTCCTGTATATGTTGCACTTATTTTTGGTATTATTGGTTTCTTTTTTGAAAAAACAAACTTTTCAGTTGTTCCAACAGTATTAGCAATCATTCTTGGACCTGTTATTGAAAGAAATGCGCGTTCGGCATTAGCAACAACAGCAGGCGATTGGATGGTCTTTATTGATACATGGTGGAGAGCTGGAATGCTTGTATTAATAGTGTATTTGTTAGTATCTAACATCTATAAATCCTTTAAAGAAAATGCATAAGGAGTATTTTCTATGAAAAAATTACTTGGTTCATTGTTATCATTTGCTTTATTTTTCTCTTTTTCAGCACAAGCTTTTGCTGAATATCCTGAAAAACCTATACGCTTAATAGTGCCTTGGGGTGCTGGCGGCGGTACTGACCTTATGGCAAGAGCTTTGGCTCAGGCTATGAAAGAATATACTGATGCTCCTATTATTGTTGAAAATATCACTGGTGCTGGTGGCTCTACTGGTAATAAGCATGTTGCAGAAGCTGAAGGCGATGGTTATACAGTTTTATTCAATGGCGACACTGACTTACTTGGAAGTTTAGCTGTTATGAAGACTGGTTATACCTTAGATGATTTCAAATATGTAGGCAGTGTTTTCTATTCACCTACTTGGATTTTAACAAATAAAGAAAGCGGTATCAAAGACTTTAATGATTTCTTGGCAAAAGCAAAGGCAAATCCAAATAAATTTATTCTAGCTTCTTCAACACCTTCTGGCGCGCAAATGATTATGGCTGCGCAAATTCAAGAAGCAACAAAAGCACCTTTTAGAATTATTCCTTACCAAGGTGGTAAAGAAATGGCAAAGGTTTTACTTGGCAATCAAGCGCAAGCAGGTATTATTCACGCACCTATCATGCTTCCAGAAGTAAAGGCTGGTCTTATTGACGTTATCGCTACTGGTGGTACTTTGAAAGACGTTAATCACGAAGCATTAAGAGATATGAAAACCCTCACAGAAATTGGTATTCCTGTTGAAATGGGTATTACTCGTGGTTTGATGGTTCCAGCTTCAACTCCTGATGATGTAGTTGCAAAACTTACTGAAATAGTTGAAAAAGCAGCAAAGAGTGAAAGCTTTGCAGCATTTGGTGAGCGTTTTGGTTTTGCACCGCAATGGGAAGATGGCGCGAAGTTCAAAAAAGATTATTACGATCAATACGAAGTATTCAAAAACTTCCAATAGTAGGTACATAAAAAGGGGAGTGCATACTCCCTTTTTTTGAAATATTTTAACAATAGGAATATAAATATGGAAAAAGCAGAAAAATTGCTTTCAATGAAAACAGTGAAGCGCGGGTTAAAGCAAGCTTGCTCTCCTATTCCCTGCGAAGGCGAGTGGGTGAGAACAACTGATATTTATGCTATTTCAGGTGTTTCGCACGGTGTAGGAACATGTGCAACTATGCAGGGCGCGTGTAAGCTTAGTTTAAATGTAAAAAAAGGTGTGATTGAAGAATGCCTTATTGAAACTATAGGCTGTTCTGGTATGGCGCAATCAGCTGCTATGGCAAGTGAAATCCTCACAGAAAGAACCTTGCTTGAAGCAATCAACACAGACCTTGTGTGTGATGCTATTAATATGGCAATGCGCGAAGCTCTTCTTCATTTTTCTTACGGCAGATCACAAACAGCTTTTTCAAAAAATGGCCTTCCTGTAGGCTCTTTATTTGAAGAATTAGGGCATAATTTATGTAGTCAAGTTGGTTCTGTTTATGGTTGCAGAGATAAAGGACCTCGTTACTTGCACTTGAATGAAGGCTATGTAACAAAATTAGGACTTGACGATAATCAAGAAATTATTGGTTATGAGCTTCTTAATGTAGGCAAGATGATTGCGGCTATTAAAAATAATGTTCCTGCGGACGAAGCTATGAAGAAGTCTATTGAAGTGGTGGGGCGTTTTAGTAGTGCTGTTGAATTTATTGACCCTAGAGTAGACTAGAAAGGGATATGATATGATAAATTTTGAAGGATATGAACGCCGTATACCTAGAGTGACTGCTTGTTTAGAGAAAAATGGCTTTAAATCATTAGAAGAAGCACGCGAACTTTGCTTATCGCATGGCATTGACCCTGAACAAATCATCAAAAACACTCAGCCATCTGCCTTTGAAAATGCTGTATGGGCAATGACCTTGGGTGTTGCGCTTGCGTGTAAGAAAGATGCAAGAGATGTTGATAGTATAGCTGATTGTGTAGGCGAAGGCTTGCAAACTTTTTGTATTCCTGACTCTATTGCTGATAAAAGAGAAGTGGGTGTTGGGCATGCGCAACTCGCAAAAAGATTGCTCAATGAAAGCACAGAGTGCTTCTGTTTCTTAGCTGGACATGAGTCTTTTGCAGCAGCAGCAGGAGCAATTAAAATTGCTAACAATGCGAATAAAGCTCGTAAAAAGCCTTTAAGGGTTATATTAAACGGACTTGGAAAAGAAGCTGGTTATATGATTTCTCGCATCAATGGCTTTACATATGTGCATACTGAATACGATTTTGAAAGCGGTGAAATAAAAATTCTTTGGGAAAAGAAGTTTTCAGAAGGAGTTGAAGGCAATATTCGTTGTTATGGTGCTGATGAAGTTAATGAGGGCGTAAAGATTATGCACTTGGAAAAGGTTGATGTTTCTATTACAGGAAATTCAACAAACCCAGTACGTTTTCAACATCCTGTTGCAGGTATTTATTACAGACAATGCCAAGACATTGGACATGAATATTTCTCTGTTGCTTCTGGTGGTGCTGTTGGCAATACCTTACACCCTGATAATATGTGGGCTGGCCCATCTTCCTACGGCTTAACTGACGCTATGGGACGTATGCATTGCTCTGCAATCTTCGCTGGCTCTTCCTCAGTCCCTGCTCATGTTGAAATGATGGGCTTCATGGGTATGGGCAATAATCCATTAGTCGGCGCAGTTGTCGCGGCATTTGTTGCATTGCTAGAGAGAAAATAGAAGCCCATCAGTGAGCAAAGCGAACAAAGTCTTTAGCGAGCGCAGTGAAAACCGCGTTTTTCACGCGCGATGTTTCGTCCACAGCGTGGCGAAACAAATAGTTTGAAAGTCAGGGCTT
>CAYJHE010000048.1:11104-14378 GCA_964369675.1 uncultured Desulfovibrionaceae bacterium
TTATGGGTATGGGCAATAATCCATTAGTCGGCGCAGTTGTCGCGGCATTTGTTGCTCTTTTAGAAAGAAAATAGTATACTTTTTTTTACAATATTATTAGGAGAAAACATGATTAAACACATAGTATGGTGGACATTGCAAGAAGAAGCAGAAAACGCATCTGCGAGCGAAAATGCATTGAAAATCAAAGAAATGGCAGAGGCCTTGGTTAATGTAATTGACGAAGCAATTTCAATTGAAGTTTCAGTAAAGCCTCAATCAACAACAACTGTAGAAGCGCAAGTTATATTGCAATCTGTGCATAATAGTATGGAAGGTCTTAAAGCCTACAGCGATCATCCTGAACACCAAAAACTTGGTGCTTTCATCAAAAAAGTAGCCACGAGCAGAAATGCCATAGATTACGAAATCTAAAAAATAGATTACGAAGTCTAAAAATATAAAAAGCCCAATTTGAATTGGGCTTTTTTAGTCTCAATTTTATTGAAAAATACTCTAAATGTTTTTCTTTGAAAAAAGAAGGAAAATGGTAAGAAGTTTAACTAGGTAACGCAAAGAGTTGATATGCTTTTCATTCCATACTCTATGCTTTTCACAGTCGTCAAGACCAAGAACTATTTCAGGATATTTTTCTCCCTTCACTTGCAAAAGCAAGAAACTTTTGACTTTCTGCTTTTGTAAACTTTGGTAGATGAGATCAATTTCCTTAAGCTCATAATCATTATAGAAGATTATACCTCTTTGAGATAGCAGGTCAAAAAAGTCTGAAAATGATTCTCTTGTTATTTCACTTAATGCTTCATCGCTAGGGCTATGCCCTTCTTTGCAATATTCATAGGTGTGCTTATAGGTATTTCTGTCTTCTGTTATTTCAAAAATGTAGGCTCTGTGTACAGAAAATTTTTCACTTATGAATTTTAAAATTTCTTCCATCGTATGCGAAATATTTTGAGCCTTATACATAATATCAAAGACAGTGTTGACTACATCTGAATCGATATAGGTGTTTACAATCCTATCTGCATTTTCTAAGGTATTTGTAGCCGTGAGTTTTTGTATATTGTTTTCAGAATAGAAGGTAAAACAATTTTTCCCTTTTATTTTAGATTGATAAAGAGCTTTATCTGCCGCAGAATAGAGTTCTTCGTAGCTAGTTCCATCGTTTGGATAGAGAGCAATGCCGATACTGCCAGATAATTTGTGAGAAAAATCCTCGCCTAAATAGGTTTTTCTAAAGGCCGCACTTATTATTTCAGCTTTAGAAATAATGATTTCTATATCATCGATATTTTTTAGGAAAACAATAAATTCATCACCACCTATTCGCCCAATAATATCGCCATCTCTGAAGTAGGTATGTAAGTGCTTTGCTATTTCAATTAAAGCAATGTCTCCTATCTGATGCCCTAAGGTATCGTTGATAATTTTAAAGTTATCAATATCGAAGATAAACATAGCATGAGAGGCGTTTTTATTCTTATCTATGATGTTTTTGACAAGATTTTCAGTCGTTATTTTATTAAGACAATTTGTCAACAAATCAGTTTGCGAGAGAACTTCAAGCATCTTTTTTTCGTGCACATCATAAGTTCTACCAAGGCAGAAGATGGGCTTTTGCTCGTGATCATTAATTATTTTATAGATTGTTCTAAAGTATCTGTACTCGCCTGTTGGTAGAAGAAATCTCACTTCCCATGCTTCTTCATGCCCTTGCTTTATAAGTTCAAGGTGCTTATAAAATAAGTCTAAATCATCTTTATGCACTAGGGCTTCAATATTAAAACCTTCTGGATAGAGTCTTTTTTCTGATGGTAAGCTTAATATTTCTTTTCCTTTTCCATAGAATTGTATGTTTAATGAGCGTAAATCGTAGGAAAAATACCAACCCTCTATCATATCTGCAACAGTTTTGAAGAGTGTTTTAGTTGATATGGTGTCGTAAAAATAGCCATCAGTTATTTCTTCTTCTACTCCGGCAAACTCAGATCTTAAATCTTTGAAATAACATGCAAAGTAAGGCTGACCCTCTTCATCGAGGAGGTCTAGTCGCTTTAGTTCTAATTCAGTGGGAATTTCATTGCCCTCTAAATCGCAATGTAACCACATAAACTTTATATAGCCTTTTTCTCTGGCTTGTTGAATGTAATCGTTTGCAGCCTCTTCTGAAGTTCTTCCATCGGGCTGGTATTTGGGTGATAGCTCATAAAACTGCTCGGAATAGGCTTGTCTATTAGGTAGTTTGAAAATATCTAATACTTTTTGATTACAAATTCTCGCTTGTGTTGACATGTTTAATAAATTCATACAAATAGGAGTTGCGTCAAGAAGAGCTAGAAATTCCTTGCTGTTTTTTAAAAGAAACATTTCGTCTTGAGTATTTTTTGCTGTAGGGTGCTCGGTACTATAGTCGTAGGCTATTGTAAGTCTTTGAAATTTTTCTTCAAGCTCTATAAGGGAATCTACAAGTATATAGTTTTTTTGTGTAAGTTCAACAAACATTTGCCTGTGAATAAATTGTTCAGGTTTGAGATTTTCATTTTCGCAGTGCGGGCAAGGCTTATCAAGGTTTTGAAATATTTTATAGCATTTCTTGCCTATATAGTTGAAATCAGAACCATAAGCAGGCTCAAGGATTTTTTTCAAAGGAGGGTTTACATAAATAATATCATAACTTTCTTTGTCTGCAATATAACAAAGAAAGTTTGCATTACTTATAACGAGTGAATCTAAGTTATTTGCTTTCAATGTTGGCCTCTTTGAAAAATGAAAAGTGATAGCTATAGCATCGCCTATAAGAAAACATATAATAAGTTGATGAAAAAAACAAGAATTAAGTCGCATATAAAAAAAATATTAAGAAATTTTTTACATTGGAATAAAAAAATCAATGAGAGCATTTAAAAAAAACTCTCAGAAAAACTTGACAAAAAAACTAAAGTTAGCTAAAACTAACTTTAGTTAGTTGAAGCTAACTAATCCAAGGAAGGAGAAAAATATATTCATGCAACTTAGTGTTATAGGAATTATTTTGTGTATGACCCTCATATTTATAGGATTTAAAATGATGTATAGCGAAGAAAATCAAAAATCAAAGGCAGTGGACAAAAATTTAAACGAAACAGCAAAAAAATGTTCTGGAAATTGCGGATGCAAAGGAAGCTGTGGTGGAGGCAATTATTGTAAATGTCGCATAAAAAGTTTGAAAGAACTGAAGGCATAAACAAATAAAATGAAACTTTACCCTACAATCATAAAGCCCATATTTTGAAAAAAA
>CAYJHE010000049.1:0-14344 GCA_964369675.1 uncultured Desulfovibrionaceae bacterium
AAAATAGGACTAACGCTTATAGTTAACTAGCTATGACTACAAGTTATCCTTCCATGTTCACTTCGTTCACATGTGCTTTTATATTATATTTGGTAGTTTTAAAGAGGAAAAAGCTCGTTTTTTTAAAAAACGAGCTTTTATCTTTAAATATTTTTGCTAGCAAGAAATTTTATACTTGCGGAATTTCAGCTAAACAATCTTTGATTTCTTTTTCAGTATTTAATATTGTAAATTCAACTTGATATGACACTGTTTCATTAGGTTGCAATATTACTAAATCGTTATTTATACGGTGTTCGTGTCTGCCTTCTGCCCAGCAGTTTGCAGGCTCAAGACCAATAACATAAGCTCCCGGTGAAGGCTGACGCCAGTGCACAAAACGCGGAAGTGAATGCGCTGAATAAGAGAATTTCAAAGCAAAAGGCTCTTGATTTGGGTCTTCATTCACTAAAGCCATAGTCACCATGCCGTCTTTTTCTTGCATTGTGTGATAAACAACTTCTTCAAATTGCTTTTGCGGTTTTGCAAAGTAAGTACGCCAGTCATAGTCTAAGGTATCAGCATAACGATTTCTTTGTGTGAGACTTGGTGCGTATAATTTTGTATGCGGGCCGACAAGAGGAAATCCTATATTGCAATGATAAAGCATCATATGCCCTTGTGGGTCTAAGGAAAGATTTGTAAGAGAATCAGTCACCTTGATAGTTTTAGAACCAAGTGAAGTTTCAATACGGCGGCGATTTTCAAAATATTCGCCAAATTTATCTAATTCTTCAATTTTTCCTTCACAATACATAATATATTCATCTTTATCCCAATAGGCATCTGCGTATACAGATTTTGCTGGGCAAAGCTGTGCTCTGCCGTGTAAGCAGTGCTGCACATTTTCATCTTCGTTTGGCACACCAACATTTGAATAGCCCGCTGTGCTCATAAGTCCACCAAAAGAACCACGGCGCGGTTCAATGCCCACATCACCAAGATAGGAAGGCTCTACTTCACCTGTGCGTGAACGCCAGCCAAAAGCCTTGCCACAAAATTCCGCTATACCTATATCAAGACCGCGTGTAGGAAGAGCTTGAAAGTAAAGGCCTGAGCCTGTACGAAATTCAACAACTTCTACTCCCTTTTGATTTCCATCATTAAGTATCATTGATCTCACGCCGCCAAGTTGCGATTCATGCCCAACTCTTGCGCGCAATTCTTCCTTTGTCCATTCTTTACCGTAAAGCATTACCATAATGTCTGCCTCTTTAAATTAAATTTACCTATTTTGTATTCCACAAGAAGAATAATGTCAATAGAAATTATGCAAATGCTTTATAGAATTTTTGAATAGAGTATCAAGTCAGCAAATTGAAACAAACGCAAATCACTTGCTTTGAAGCCTTATTCACATAATGCCTATGCTTAGATCTCAACTATAATGATGCTAGTATTTCTTTATGCTTTTGAAATAGTGAACAATGCGTAAATCCAATATCTTTAAGAATTTTCCTTGCCTCATCAAAGCCGCCTAAATACGCATGGCAGGCGTGAGCATCGCTTCCAATAGTGATTTTTCTACCGCCAAGTTTATAATAAAGCTGAAATAAATAAACAAGATACGAACTATCGTTCAATTGATAGAGAAAGCGAGTGTTAAATTCAAGCGCTTTTTTCTTCTTTATGAGAATTTCAAAAATCTGTATTAGCTTGCCTTCGTATTTTTCAATAGAAATCTTGCCAATATACCTTAAAAGAAAATCTATATGCCCTAAAGCATCAAAAGAAGAGCAATGTGTGACCGCGCTTAAATATAAATCAAGAAAAGTTCCAAAAGCCAATTCTCCGTCAACACGACTTAAATCAGCAAAATTTCGGCAATCTTGCTCATCTTCTTCGTGAACAGAAAGAATAACAATATCGTAGTCACCCTTGTCTGCAAGCTCTTCAATTTGGCTAAGGTATGAAAATTTATAGCCTATTTCCACGCCCTTTAGCAACTTGATTGGATATTTCTTTTGAAAAGTGCGTATGATTTTATCTTGCTTGGCTTGGTCGTAAAATTGATTTTCCCCAGTCGAACATGTTGCAAAATCAATATGTTCGGTACTAACAAAATGGCTTATACCTTTTTTTTGGGCAATTTCAAGGTAATTTTCAAAACTTTCTGTTGAATCATGAGAAAGAAATGTGTGGAGATGTTGATCATAAATTTGCATAAAAATTCAATTGTTAGTAGTTTTTCAAATAGTTATATCCAATCATAAAACTTATTATAAAGTTTATGATTGAAAAAAAGTGTTGAATAAATTAAAAAAGACAGGCTTGAAAATATGTATTTCTACAAAAATCAAGCCTAATTACTTTTAAGCAACTTGTTCATTTAATGACTTTTTCATCCAATTTAAATCATTTTGCATAAGTTCTTTAATTGTGTAGTCGTTTTTTTCAAATACAGGTCGCTCATAAAAATTCTCAATAAAAATCCAGCCATTATAATTGTGCGAATTGAGGCATTGCATACTTTCACTAAGCTGAGCAATACCAGGCGCTGAAAGAAGAAGCGAACCAGGGTCTTCACTGGTGCCATTTTTTATGTGAACTTCATCGCAAGTTAAAGGCAATAATTCAGGCAAAATTTCATGTAATGGAATGCTTTTCCAAAAAGCATAATTAAATAAATCTATATGTAGTTTAAGTGGATATTTTTCACAATTCTTTGTAATTTCAGCTTGCAGACGTTTAGACTCTTCAACTGAAAGTACATTTTCCGAAACAATATGAATGTTGCGCTTCTTTCCTTCCTCATAAGCCATACGCAATGCTTCAACAGTGCGATTGAAATCTTGCTCTGAATGGATTCCAGACTCCCTGAAACTTGGAATTATAACACGACTAATGCCCATTTGTACAGCAACATCTAAAGCTGTGATTATGGCTTTTTCAGCTATCTTATATTCAGCACTATCCTTATGTGAAGTTATACCATTGCGCATAACTTCATTCACCATAATTGAACAAAGAGTTAAACCGTGTTTTTGAGCTTCTTCTTTCCATTCTGCTTGCAATTTAGGGTTTTGCAAGGGAAAATTATCCTCGTAAGAGCCAATATCAAGCTGTAAACCATCGAAACCCATTTTTGAAAGAGTTTCGCAACAAGAAGGCTCATTTGTGAAATCTACTATCCAACTACAAACTCCATATTTTACAGACATAATTACCTCATACAATGTTGAATGTTGCATTATTGCAATATAGGCTAAGGCTTGGATACAAACAATACCTTAGCTTCAATATGCGCGCAAAAAGGCAGCACAATTGAAGCTAAGATTTTCAAATTAGAGACCTAATTTCTTTTTTCCTAATTCTTGAACTCTTTTGAATGCAGCAACAATAACATCTTCATTAATATCTACTGCCATATTCCAAATTCTGCTCTTTGGTCTGCAAATTATGCCCGCAAGGAATTTCATTTTTTCTTCACTAAAATCAGCAACATCTGCTTGGCTAAAGTGAATAGGAAGACCTATCTTAGAATAGAGTTCGTGTATTTTTGCAAATTCTTCATCGCTTCTACCTTCAAGAGCAAATTGTACAAGAATTCCCAATGAAACAGCTATACCGTGCATAATGCGCTTTGCATCGCCGTATTCTCCTTCAAGAAATGTCATAGCACCGCCAACAGCATGAGCTCCAGCAACACCACAGCCCTCAAAGCCTACACCTGAAAGTAAAATATTTGCTTCAATAATTTTTTCAACAGCTTCTGTGCATTTTTGACTCTTTATATCTTCGTAAGCTTGCGGTGCGTATTCCCAAATAACATCATTACAAGTCTTTGCAATAGCTTGAGAAATTAATGTTTGCTTGCCACCATAAAAGTTTACTGCACCCTTTTTCAAGCATTGCTGTGCTTCATAATATGTTGCTAAAGCATCGGCAATACCGCATGAAAGAAAGAGTGCTGGTGCCTTTGAAATTATTTCGCTGTCAACAAATATACTCTCAGGATTAAGTTCAATAAATTGTGGCCCTATATAGGTGCCATCGTCTTCATAGGTTGCTATAACGCGGCTTGTAGGGGCATCGTTTGAAGCAATTGTTGGCACAATAACAAGAGGAATTGAAAGATTATAAGAAACAGCCTTTGATGTATCAAGCGTCTTGCCTCCGCCAATACCAACAACAATTGTGCTAGCACATTCTTTTGCTTTTGCAATAAACTTTTCAATCTGTGAAGGTGAACATTCGCCTTTGAAAGTAAAAATATCAAAAGGCAGTTCACTATCAGCAAAAGTTTTTTCAATCTTGTCTTTATATGTATTGTATACAAATTCATCTGCCAAAACAAAAGCTTTTGAGCCAAATCGCTTTACTTCTTTGCCTAAGTCAGTAAAAATTCCAAACCCTTGAACATAGCTTCTAGGAAAACCGATTGCATTCATCTTAAAACTCCTTAGATTGTTAATGTATAATAGTTCTCCTTTCAAATAAGCACAGATTGTGCCAGTATAAATTATTTCCAATAATTTCAACACATAAGAAAATCCAAAAAAAGAAATATTGCCCTATTGCAATAAACTACAGCTGTTTTATATGAGCAAAAAAGAAAATCTTTGCGATATTGCAACATTGCAACAATTCACCTTTGTACTATAAGTTTAGTTTAGCGAAATTTTTAGTTTTTCTAACACTTTGCTATACAAAATCTAGCGTGATAGAATAGCTATCAAAAATTTCTTTATATTGGTTAAAGTGGAGCTGCTGCGGTAATTTTGTTGCGCTATACAAGCAAGGCCTTCCTAATTGTGTATACTTTTCTTCACCATTTGCATTATAGAAATATATTCTATGCTTATCTACTTTATTGCGTGAAAGAAAGAGTGCAAGTTCTTGCAAGCTTTGAAAATCGTCATTATAACCTGGAATTATAACTGTTTGGCTCACGCAATCAAGCTGTGGAAACTTTTCTAATATATAGGAAAAGTTTGAAAGAATACGGGAATTATCCAAGCCTGTCGCGTTTTTGTGTTTAATAGAATCTAGGTGCTTTATATCGAAATAAAGAGTATTTATCTTTTGCAAAATTGCAATAACTGAAGGGTTATCTTTATCAAAAAAACCAGAAGTAGATATTGCAATAGGAATACTTTCTGCACATAAAGCCTCAACTAAGGCTAAAGTTTGCGCTGGACGCATGAAAGGTTCGCCACCACTTAAGGTAACACCATCTATAAAGTCCCTATCTTTATTGACTATTTCAAGACATTCATCAATGCTTAGGCATGTTCCCACTTCTAAAAGAGCTTTAGCTGGACAGACATTAATACACTCTCCGCAGCCACTGCAAAGGTCTCTATCTATACCTATAGTATTATTTCTTGTGGTATAAATCGCTTCATTTGGGCAAGCCATAACGCATTCTGAACATTGGTCAACACCAATGCATTTACGAGTAATATACATTAAATCTGGGTAGACATTGTGTAGTTCAGGATTGCAACACCATGCACAACGCATAGGACAGCCTTTAAGATAGAATGTTGTGCGTATTCCCTCACCTTCAAATAAGGAAAAATGCTGCACACCGCCTAAAATAATTGATGTATTATCTTGTTGTGATTTCATATATCTTCCTTATCATGAGCCTGAATACCAAATTGTGTCATTTTGCGCCAAAGTGTTGAGAAATGTATATTGAGTTTGAGCGAAGCTTCTTGCAATGTATCACAAGAGTCTATAACCTTTTGAATATACAAAGTTTCTAGCTTTTGACTAGCTTCTTTGAGTGGTAGAAAATCCTTTGTTTCAAAAATCTGGCGAATATCGTTTTCAAGTGGGGAGGAAGCAGTGGGATAAAGAGCAAAATTTTCTTCTTCATATGAGCTTATATTAGTTGTATTTTCTTGAAGATATTCTTCCTTCTCAAAGTTTTCTACTGTGGATTGAATAACTAGAGGAAGATCTTTAAGCGTGATATTTTCATCCTCAGACATAACAAGCATCCATTCCATTATATTCACTAATTCACGCGTATTGCCAGGAAATGAATATTGCAAGAGCCAGTGTAAAACTTGCGAATCTATTTTCTTATTTTGTTCCAAGCGTATATTGCTTTTTTGCAATATATCATAAATCATAGCTCGCACGTCTTGTTTACGCTCTCTCAATGGAGGTATATAGAGAGGGATAACATTCAATCTATAAAAGAGGTCTTTTCTAAAGTGCCCTAATTGTATGTCTTCTTCCAAATTTCTGTTTGTTGCTGCAATAACGCGAATATCAACTGAAATTCGCTTTGTACCACCTACGCGTATAAATGATTTTAATTCAATAACTTCAAGGAGTTTCACTTGTAATTGCAGTTTCAGTTCACCTATCTCATCAAAAAAAACTGTGCCGCCCTGTGCTGATTCTATAAGTCCGATCTTGCCTTGCTGCGAAGCTCCTGTAAAAGCGCCTTTTTCATAGCCAAATAATTCGCTTTCCATCAAGGCTTCAGGAATTGCTCCACAATTTATCACAACAAAGGGCTTTTCACTTCGCGGACTTTGTGAATGTATAATTGATGCAAGCATACTTTTACCAACACCTGATTCACCTTGCAATAAGACCGCACTATTAACTTGGCTCACCTTAATAGCCTGCTTTACAAGCATGTACATGGATTTACTTTGTATAATAAAACCCATTTCATTACAGATGCTTGCAATTTCTTGATCAGATTCATCTAAAGAAAAGTGCTGTAATGGTTCAGTATATTCGTGTTTTGCATTAAAAATTTCTTGATGCGGGGTGAATTGTTCACTTTTTGCATGAACAGATTTATGGGCAACTGCAATCACACTTGACAAATTCCCCTTCCTATCAAAAGCAGGAAACACTGATGTGCGAACGTGTTGTCCCTGATCTTCTGTATATTGATTGCTTATTTTTACTTGTGTCTGCAAGACTTCTTTCATAGCAGAAATAAGCTTTGCAGGGTCGCGGCGCAATCTATCTATATGCCTTCCTATAATGGCTTGACTACCTACTAATGCCATCTTTTCATAAGCAGAATTGATTCTTGTCACAATACCAGAAGAATCTATAATGATAAAAGCGTCATTGCTTTGCTCTAATACATTTGAATATTCAGCATCTATTAAGCTAAAAAAGCTGAGCTTTTTCAATACGTTTTCGTGCATTGCAAAATCTTGGCTTATACATAAAACGCCTATGCATGAAAAGTTATTAAGAATAGGGATTCTATAGATAAATGTATCTTCATTTTCACTATTTGCATAAAGGCTATGTTGGGCTTGCCCAGACGCAAGCACACGCTTTACCTCCACCCATTCATCTGGTAAAACATCAGAAAGAGGCATGCCCTTACTTAATTGCTCATCAATGGCATAAATTGTTTTAGCACTGTAATTAGCTGTAAATACAAGACCTTTTTCATCAATTATAAGCAATCCGTGAAAAATAGAGTCAAATATTTGCTCAAGCTGCATTATTGGAATACTTGAAAGACTTTGATAATGAAGCATAATTTCAACCTCTTATGCCTTTAGATAATTTGTATTCAAACCATGTTTTTGCATAGAAGGCATAACATGCGAAGATTGGTGAAGATTTTCTTCTGAAAAATGAACTTGCAAAAACCAGTGTTTTTGCTCACACCACACACGCAATAGCTTTACAAAGGCGGCTTTGCCTTTTTTAGTTTGGTAGATATAGGAAGGCAAGTCAAGACGGAACACGCGCGATCCTCGCGCATAGAGTTTTGCATCTTTACAGTTTTTCATAGAGCTAAGCACAAGCCCAGGAGAGGGAAAATCGCCTTGATTTGTCGGTGAAAATCCATAACTGAAGGCTTTGCCAGCAAGCCTGCCATCAGGAGTTGCGCCTGTAACTCTTCCCATCGCGAGATGGGCTGCAATAGGTACATAAAATAAAAGAGGATTTTTATTATTATTATTTTTATGCTCTGCACAAAAGCGAGTCATAGCAGAGTCTAGCATCAAAGCAATTTCAGTAGTATCATGTTCTGCAGAGCCAAATTTTTCAATATTCAAACATTCTTGGCGTAGAATTTCATTGTCTTTATAGTTATCTTGAACCATTTCCATAAAGTCAATAAGACTATATTTTTGTTTCTCAAAAACTAATTCTTTTATGACTGCAAGCGAATCAACAAGATTTGCAAAACCAACCACACCTATATTACCACTACTTTGCAATTCTGCAAACTTTCCTTCTGTAATATCACGCCCTTCTTTCATACACAAATCGTGTAAGGAAGAAAGAAGAGGTGCAGCCATAAGTTCTTTGCGCAAATCTTCTGCAATGTCTTGTTGCTGTGCAACTCTGCTCATGAGAAAATTGATTTGCAACAATAAAGCTTCCCATAACTGACTAAAGGTATTAAACTCTTTTAAATGCCCTGTTCTTAGACCAATTACTTCATTTTTTTCAAAACAAATTGCTCCATCATACAGCGCCATTTGCAAGGCTGCAATGAGGTTTAACCATGTTGTGCATGTGAAGTATGTGTCCTTATTTATCATACGAGCTTCTGAAAACCCGCTTCCTGAGTAGTCAAGAGCTTCTTGTAAACTTCCCCCTCTTTTAAGAAGCAAGGGAATAATTTCTTCATCATTTAAAAATATAGGTTTCTTTTGTGAGTGAACAATTTGTTCACTGATATGCTCTAAAAAAGTTTGCGGCGTATTTCTATGAATACGAATTGCAAGCCACGGAAAATCCAGAGGAAAGTCTATTGCAGAATCGAAAATAAGCGTTGAAAGCTTGTTTGTTGCATCACTTGCATCAGCTAATTGCCCGCCTATAGTTGTGCATTCCCAGTGCAGATGATCTTGATACATCTTACTACCCACAGGTGTTGCATTCATGCGTATAGACTGAGAAATATTTAACCATAAAGATTGAAGTACTTCCTTCACATATTCATCAGCTAGGTCATTTTCAGTTTTATCTTTAATATAATATGGATAGAGAAATTGATCAATTCGACCATTACTTATATTACCACCATGGCTTTGTTCAATGCGCGAAGCAAGCTGTGTAAACCATTGCGATTGAACAGCTTCTGTAAAATTTCGCGCAGGATAATAAGGCACATGATTACATCGCTCTGCAATAGCAAGAAGTTCTTTTTGTCTTATTGCATTACTTTCATTTTTTGCAAGCTCTAGCGCTTTTTGTGCATAACGCTCAGCAAAATGTTTGATACCTTGACAAATAATGATGACACTTGAATAAAAAACTTCCTTTTCTTCTTTGTTTGCTACAGCACTTTCTTGCAAATTTTCAATGCATTTTCTTGCCTCAGCTTCAATTCCTACAAATCCGCGCTCTAGCACCTTTTTATAGTCTAAAACCCATTGCAAGGAATGGCGTAATGTTGAAGTTTCAGAGATAATAAACCTTTGCTCTGCTTCATTAAGATTTTCTGCATTTGGATCTGCAAACATGATTTTCTTTGTTGCAGGAGGAAGAAGAGGATAAAGTGCGTCTTTAAATGTTTTGCCTTGCCAGTAAGGCACTATTTCATTAACAATTTCATCATATTCTTCTTCAGTATAGGGCGTATGTTCTAAATTTATAAAAATATTTGAATTGATTTTTTTTGTAAATAAATTTGCGTCAAGCTCAGGATAAAAAATACCGTAGCGTCCTTGCTTTGCAAGTCTTCCTACAATAAGCTCATTTGGCAAAATAAGAATAGGTATATTATTCATCACAGAAACCATGGCTTTTGCCCAGCGCATAACCAAGGGTTGGCCTTCTGTTTCTTTCATAGAGAGCGTAAAGTATTTCGCTCTGAAAATACTGAGATGTGCAGGTTTATGCATAGTCTCATTTATGAGTGCTGCTATCCTATCTGTCATATTAATCCTAAATTAGTAGGGAATGCTTCTAAACTTGCAAATATATTTATTATCTTCGTCGGTATTTTTCTACTGCTGAACCACAGTTTTATTTACTAGATAACAGATATATTGCAAAATTGCAAGCTTCAATCTTTTAAGTTTGCGTGCCACAATTGTGCATTGCAAAAGTGTGAATAATTTTAACACCTATACCACTTGTTGTGTATTTTAACACAAGCCAAAGATTAAAAATTGGTCTGTCACAAACAGTTTATGACAGACCAAGATAGTTACAAACAATGTAAATTAAACTATTTAGTTAGTCTTTGTTTAACCAAGGTTAACATTTCTTGGTTAAGTTCTTTGCTATATTTATCATAAACAGGCTGTGTTAGAGCTTGCCATTCTTTCATTTCAGCTGCAGTTGGGTGGTAAACTTCAATGCCATCAGCTTTGAACTTTTCTTCACCGCTTTGCTCGTATTCATCCCACTTTTCATTAGCAGCTTTTATACCAGCAGCAATACCACCATCGACAACAGTTTTTGCCCAGCTTGGAAGCTTGTTGTAGAACTTCTCATTTACTGATGCAACCATGAAGAAAGCATTGAATTTATTTGTAATAACTGATTTAAGAACTTCGTTGAACTTGTTGAGATACATTGAATCTACAGCAAGACCTAAACCGTCAATTGTGCCTTGTTGAAGACCTGTATATACTTCACCAAAAGCCATAGTTGTTGGGTTCATATCAAAAGCAGTTACACTATCACGCTCAATTCTTGAAGCTGTTACACGGATTTTCAAACCTTCTAAGTCACTTGGAACTTCTGCATCTGGTTTGATAACGCCCATAGCTCTAAATGTTGCAGGCATAATGAAGATCATTTTCAAGCCTTTTGCACGCATAAGCTTATCCATTCTTTCAAAAACAGGACCGCCAAGCTTTCCATTTTCATAGAAAATCTTTTCGTTATCTAAAGTATTTTGAAGAAGATAAGGCAATTCAAAAATACCCCATTCTGGTATTAAAGCAGAAAGGTTTGAGGTTGAACCTGCATGCATTTGCAAGATATTCATTTGAACTTTTTCAGCTGATTCTAAGCAAGCACCCATTGAAGCTGAACCATAAATTTCAACACCAATTCTTCCCTTACTCTCTTTTTCAACATATTCTTTAAAAACATGCCAAGGTAGAGCTTGGTTTTCTGCAGAAGGTGAATTGTGTCCTATTTTAATAAGGATTTCAGGTGCTGCTTGCGCAAGTGTAGCATTTATTGGGAGAACAAAAGCACATGCCATAAATGCAATTAAAAAACGTGAAAATTTAATCATTAATAACCTCCAAAAATTTAACTATTTGTAAGCATGCAAAGACTATGCCCAACAATAAACATATTGTAATCATTAGATAAATAATTTGAGACTTCTTAGCACCTACTTTTTGTATTGCAAAAATGCAATAAGTTTGTCTTTTTGTCTACTTTGTTCTACAATTAATTTGCAATATTGCAATATTGTGATTTTAAAAGGCATTTTTTTTATTATCAAAGAAATAGATTCTTAGAATAAGTAAACTATTATAGTATATTAGGTAAAGTGGCATAAGTTTTGCTTAGAAAAAGTAAAATCACATTTTATGATTATCAGAGGAGTCATACATGCTTAGCAAAAAAGAATTAGATAATTTGCAGTCTTTAGCAAAAGAAGCGCGTATCGCTATGATCACAGCAATGGGTACATTTGGTGTTGGTCACATTGGCGGTTCACTTTCTATCACTGAATGTTTAGTCTATCTTTATTATAAAGAAATGAAAGTTGATCCTACCAATATTACATGGGAAGATCGTGATCGCTTTGTTCTTTCAAAGGGTCATGCAGGTCCAGCGCTTTACGGTGTGTTGGCAATGAAGGGATATTTCCCTTACGAAGAGTTAAAAACTCTCAATAAGCCTGGAACAATTCTTCCAAGCCATTGCGACAAAAACCTCACTCCAGGTATTGACATGACTGCAGGCTCATTAGGCCAAGGGTTATCAGCTGCAGTTGGTATGGCTATTGCTGGAAAAATGGATAAAAAAGACTATCGCACATATTGCATCTTAGGTGATGGCGAATCCCAAGAAGGACAAATTTGGGAAGCCTTAATGACAGCAGGTCAAAGACGTTTAGATAATCTTGTTGTTATTTTAGATGACAATGGAATGCAACTAGATGGATACACTGACAATGTTATGTCTTTAGGTGATGTGACAAAGAGATTAGATGCTCTTGGTTTTGCCACAATCACTGTTGATGGACATAATTTCTTAGACCTTTCAAAGGCATTTGAATTTGCAAAGGTTAATAAAGGTAAGCCTACCTTTATTCGCATGATCACAACAAAAGGTAAGGGCGCAAGCTTATCACAAGGCAAGCTCAATAATCACAATATGCCTATAAGCCAAGAAGCTATGGCACAATCAATCGAAGAAGTAAAAAGTGAGGTTTTATAGATGCTTGAAAATATAGAAATGAGAGCAGTCTACTGCGAAGAAATGATGAAATACGCAGCTGCAAATAAAGACATAGTTTTACTTGATGCAGATTTAGCAACAGCAAGTGGCACACTACCTTTTATTAAAGCACTACCAGATCAACATGTTAACGTGGGTATAGCAGAAGCAAACATGGTTGGTGTAGCAGCAGGACTTGCAACATGCGGAAAAATTCCTTTTGCGCATACATTTGCACCATTTGCAACACGCCGCTGCTTTGATCAATTTACTGTTTCTGTTGCTTATGCAAAGATTAAAGTTGTTATTGTTGGCTCTGACCCTGGTATTACCGCTGAAGCAAACGGCGGCACGCATATGCCATTAGAAGATATGTCATTAGTGCGTACGCTTCCAAATGTTCTTTGTGTTGAGCCTACTGATAGCACACACTTTAAAGCTATCTTACCTCAAATTATTGAATATCCTCACCCTGTATACATACGCTTACTTCGCAAACACGCGCACGAAGTTTTTGCTAATCGCAAAGATGCTGATTTCACACTTGGCAAAGCAAACCTCTTAGAAGAAGGTAAAGACATCACCTTATTCTGTAGCGGAATCATGGTTCAAAGAGCCTTAGATGCTGCTCAAGAACTTGCCAAAGAAGGCATTTCTGCTGAAGTAATAAATGTTCACACATGGAACCCGCTTGATACTGAAACAATTTTGAAATCTGTAGCAAAGACTAAAGCTGTTGTTACCTGCGAAAACCACGGTGTTGTTGGCGGTTTAGGCGGAGCTATTGCTGAACTTCTTGCTGAAAACAATCCTGTTCCACTTTGGAGAATTGGTGTGAGAGGTCGTTTTGGCGAAGTAGGTAATCTTGATTACTTATCAAAAATAATGGGTCTTACAGTGGAAGACATTGTAAAAGCCGCGAAGGATGTTATTGCACGCAAATAATATTAATAAATAAAAAAACGTATAGGAGTTTTTATGAAAAAGTTGATTATTGCATTAATGGCTATTTTTGCCTTCACTGGTGTTGCGCATGCTGAACCTGAAATCGTTATCAAGGCTGGACAAGCTCACGGTGCTGTAGGAGCACAGCAAGCGCCTTGGAACAAGTTCAAAGAACTTGTTGAAGCAAAAAGTAATGGCCGTATCTTTGTTGAACTCTACCCTGGTGCTGTTTTTGGCGGCTGTATTGAACATGCTGAAAAAGCAATGCTTGGCATTATCCACATGGGCAGTGGTTCTACATCTAACCTTACAACAATTAACCCAAAACTTGCAGCATTAGAACTCCCATACGTTCTTACAAACACATCTGACCATTTGAAGCTTTTCTATCAAGGTAAAGACGGACGCATAGGCGGAGCTTTATTTGATGAAGTTAACAAGGCAATGTTAGAAAAAGGTATTCGCTTTGTTGGTTTTGAACCTGTTCAATTCCGTGACATGGGTGTGAACTTTGCTGGTCTTACAAAACCTGAACAATTAAAGGGACGTAAAATCAGAAGTACAGCTTCACAAATCGAAAGAGAAGCTATTCTAGCAATGGGCGCAAATCCTGTGACCATGGCTATGCCTGAAACATATACTTCTTTACAACAAGGAACAATTGACGGCGAAGGCCTTCCTGTTGACTTGATTTATGATGCAAAGCACCATGAAGTTATCAAATCTATCGCGCGTATTCAATATAATGCATTCCTTTCAACAATGTTTGTGAATGAAGCTTGGTATCAAGGTTTACCTTCTTGGGCACGCGAAATATTTGATGAATCTATCTATGAAGCAGCAATCTATGGCAATAAGGTTTTCAAAGAACTTGAAATTGCAAGAGTGCAAGACCTCTTAGATGCTGGCATTGAAATCTATACTCCAAATGCTACACAAATGAAGGCATGGGAAGATCTTCTTCTGCCTGTTCGCAAAGCTAATGAAGCTAAGGTTGGCAAAGAATGGCTTAAAAGAATCGAAGCTGCTTTAGCATCTTAAT
>CAYJHE010000050.1:0-13988 GCA_964369675.1 uncultured Desulfovibrionaceae bacterium
TCAGCTCTTCCCTGCGTGAGTGAACGTAAATGAGTTGCAAATCCAAAGAGTTGAGATAAAAATGCTCTTGCTTGCACTTTTTTAATAGTACTTGAACTTTCGAGCAAATTATCCACCTTTGCTTGAACTTGTGTTAAAGCCAGCAAACATTTACCTAAATACTCTTCGGGAACTTGAATTTCAAGTTTCATAATGGGTTTTATTTTTTCAAAGCATGCTTTTTCCAAAGCTTCTCTTAAAGCCATATTCACAGCAATTTGAAGAGCGATTTCAGAAAGCTCACCTTGTGGATACTCAATTTTTTCAACTTCTGCCAAAATATCTTGCGTTTCATAGCCATTAGCAGAAACACTTAAACCTGATTCAATAATTTCAGCAATCATATCAAGATGTTTTGGATTAATATTTTGTGTATTGCAAGAAAAACGTATGAGATTTTTACCCTCTTTACTTTTGTGCGGACTGAGTTTTAGTGTCACATCAAGAGCATGCCTTTTGCCTTCAATTTCTCTCTCAAATTCAGCATGCCCTAAAACTTCATTACAAAGAATTTCCTTAAATATGACTTGCACTTGACCTAATCTAGGTGAAATATTGTACTCTCTTTGCAATTTTTCACACAATACTTCTATATGTAGTTCACCCATGCCAGAAACTTGAAACTGCCCTGTTCCCTCATCAAGCACAACATTTAATGTTGGGTCTTCCATTGCATAACGCTGCATAGCTTTGCTAAGCACATGACTTTCTTCTTGATTTCTTGCTTCTAAAAGCATACTAAGCACAGCAGATGGCAATTGAATTTCATCAAGAATGAGTTCACTTTTCTTTGTGTAGGTTGAAGCTGTACGCCCATGTTCCAAACCTAGAACACCTACTACTTCACCTGCAAAAGCCTTTTCTACATTTTCTAATTTATAGGCGTGAAATTTAAAAATTTCTTCAACTTTTTCATATACATTCTTTTCAACATTATAAATAGTTTCACCTTGTGCAAGTGTTCCAGAATATAAACGCAGAAATGAAATTTTTTCCTCTTCTTCAAGTAATACTTTAAAAAGCAAAGCACATAATTCATCTTCGTTTTTTGCACAAATTTCAGTTTCTACACCTGTTTTAGGGTTTCTTGCAATTACTTTTTTTTCTAAAGGCGAAGGTAAAAATGCCACAATACCATCAAGTAAGGGCTGAATTCCTCTATTCATAAAGGCTGAACCTGCATATACAGGAATAAAAGACCTTGCTGCTACTGCTCTTTTTATTGCGGAATAAACATCTACTTCATTGAAATTATTTGATAAAAATAGTTCAAAAAACATCTCATCACTTTCAGCTAAGAAAGTGAGCATTTCTTCTCTTTTTTCTTGTAAAAAAAGCTTTTCTTCATTGTCTAGTGCCAATTCAAAAACTGTTTCGCCCTTGTCTTCTTCATTGAAGTAAAGTTTCTTCTCACAAAGCAAATCAAGAATACACTCTCTGCCCTCTTTGTCAGTATAGGGCAAGGTGAGGGCATGAGCATTTGCCTTTAAACGCGT
Source organism: uncultured Desulfovibrionaceae bacterium (assembly GCA_964369675.1). GTDB lineage: Bacteria > Desulfobacterota > Desulfovibrionia > Desulfovibrionales > Desulfovibrionaceae > CAYJAZ01. Next base: position 1,536 of record CAYJHE010000050.1, read on the forward strand.
GCGAATTTCTTGTACGGTATTTTGAAAATCAGCTCCTATTCTATCGATTTTATTAATAAAAACTATTTTAGGGATAGCAAATTTTTCTGATTGCTTCCAAACATATTCTGATTGAGCTTGCACACCAGAAAGAGCACAAAAAACTGCAACAACACCATCAAGCACACGCAAAGAGCGTTCAACTTCAATGGTGAAGTCAACATGCCCTGGAGTATCAACAATATTTAATAGATAATCATTCCAACTACATGTAGTGCAGGCAGAGCTAATTGTGATTCCTCTTTCTTGCTCTTCTGGCAAGTAGTCCATAGTTGCAGTGCCATTATGAACCTCACCCATATAGTCTATCTTCTTAGTGTAGTAAAGAATGCGCTCGGTTAAAGAAGTTTTTCCTGCATCGATATGGGCTATAATGCCGATATTTCTTATATTTTTTGTCAAATTTTCGCTCATATCAGTCGGCAAAAGTGTAAAACTTTTGCTCCTTCACAAAATATTTTTCATCAAATAATATCTCGTGATAAAATTCTAAGCCATCACCAAGAATTAAAGATTTTTGACTATTAATAGTGTTATTATCATTTATTGCAGATTGTGAATAGATATGTATCTGTGTGCTGCCATCTATACTTTCTACATCATCACTATTTACATATATTTGCGCATTTGGATAAATTTTTTCAAATAATTCTTTATTTTTGCCAGCAAAAACAAGAGGATTTGAAGAATAAGTATAGAAACAAAGTGAGTGCTGCAAGGCGAATTTTTCTACTTCATCTTTTCCCTTTGTTCCAAAATAGAAACAATTGAAAATTTTTTCTGCTCGCATCTGTGCCAAGCAGTCTAGCAATGCTTCTTGCTCATCAATATAAAAGACTTGCTCTAAACCTAAAAGTTCTAAACAAAGCAAAATATCTTCATGTGGTGTATGGCGAAAAACAAGAACAAGAGGTGATTTCGCAAGTAAAGCCGGCATGATAGCAGCAATAAAAAGAGCAGGTGAGCTGAAATCACAAGCAAAGATAAAGCAAGACGAAAGTGGAGCAAATTTCTCACATTTAAGCGCAAAAGCACTTTTAGCGCATTGTTTTTTATGAGGAAAAAACTCTTCTATAAGGCTAAAATGCAATGCAATAGCAGACTTTATACCAGCTTTATGCACTGCATTGGCATTTTCATAGGCTAAAGCCCTAAGTTCATCATCTAGCCTATACTTTTCAAAGCAATGAGGAATTGTACATTCTTCCACTATTACACCTTTAAAAATTTTTTTTGTTTTTCTACTTGTCAACTCAATAAAGAGACATTAATCTTTATAAGTAGTGTTATTCACTATGTTCAAAAAAGCATAAAGTGTCAACTCAAAAAAGCGCACTAAAATCACGCGCAAAAATACAAAATTAAAGGTACAAAAATGACTACTCAATTAAAAACCCTTGCTTTATTAGCACTTTTATCAGGCATCATCATAGTTATGGGCGGCGCTATCGGCGGTCAAAGCGGTGTTATCATCGCTTTTGCCTTTGCTCTTATCATGAATGTCTCCTCTTACTGGTTTTCAGACAAGATAGTATTAAAAATGTATAAGGCAAGAGAACTATCTTACAATGATTCTCCTTATCTACACAATATTGTTGAAGAATTAGCACAAAACGCAGGCATTCCAAAGCCAAAAATCTGCCTTATTCCAGAACAATCTCCTAATGCTTTTGCTACAGGCAGAAACCCTGAAAATGGCGTTGTTGCTGTAACAGAAGGTATTATGGCCATGCTTACACCAGAAGAATTGCGTGGAGTTCTTGCTCACGAAATAGCCCATATAGCGCATAGAGATATTTTATTGCAAACAGTTGCTGGTGTACTTGCTTCTGCTATCACTTCTATTGCTTCATGGTTGCAATGGTCTGCTATACTTGGTGGAAATCGTGATGAAAATGGAAATTCTAATGTTTTCTCAGCTCTTATACTCGCTTTTCTCGCCCCGCTTGCTGCTTCACTCATACAAATGGCGATTTCAAGAACACGCGAATACCACGCCGATGCTGGCGGAGCAAGTTATAGCAATGACCCACTCTCACTTGCTTCAGCATTATTTAAAATTTCAAATTATTCTAAACAAATACCTATGCAAAATGCAAACCCTGCAACGGAAAATATGTTTATTATATCGCCTCTTTCAGGTTCAAGAATGGCTTCACTCTTCTCCACACACCCCCCAACAGAAGAGCGTATTGCACGCTTACAAGAATTAGCAAGAAAGAAGAACTAAGGTGAACAAGATGCAGGGCATTGTGTGAACAAAGGCTTTGTGGATTATTCCCACGCGAGCAAAGCAAGCCCCCTTCTTGTAAGCGAGGTTTCGTGTACAGCGTTCCGAAACAAATTAGAATCATGTCTCTTGCAAGCGAGGTTTCGTGTGCAGCGTGCCGAAACAAATGAGAATCACCTCGGGGAAAATGTGCACTTTGAAAAGTGAAGTTTCCCCCCTCAAACTCCCCTTTTTCTTACAAACTTTTTAATTCACTGCTTTTACTGGCTTGCTTAGCATAAAATTTGCTTGGCAGTGTGCCTTTAATCGCTAAAATAAATAATTTGAAGTATATTTAAAAATAGTATAGTATAGCTTGCAAGCTTTTGGAACATTCTTTTCAATGGCTGTGCAAGCTATATTTAGTTTATGATTATAAGCAGTTAATTTAATAAAGAGAAAAATATGACTCAAGATAATACTTCACATAATACAGACAATTTAGAGAGCTTAGACAAAGAACTTCTTGATATAATACAAACAAATTTCCCTATTTCTCCAAGACCTTACAAGGATTTGGCAGAAAAGCTTGGTTCAACTGAAGAACTTGTTTTTCAAAGAATAGAAAAGCTCAAAGACTCTAAACTTATTAGACGCTTAGGCGCAAATTTTCAATCATCAAAGCTTGGCTTTCGTTCTACCCTTTGCGCCGCTAAAGTGCCTGAAGAGAAGATGGAGCTTTTTGTTAATACGGTGAATGCCCTTCAAGGTGTCACTCATAACTATTTGAGAAAACATGAATTTAATATATGGTTTACCTTAATTGCCTCTTCTTGGGAAAAGGTAGAAGAAACACTTTCACAAATCACAAATCAAACAGGCATAGACATCATAAATCTTCCTGCAACAAAACTCTACAAAATTAAAGTTGACTTTAGGTTGGCAGAAAAGCAATAATATAAGGCGAATAAATGAAAATACTACCCACAGTTCTTACTATAGCTGGCTCTGATTCAGGCGGTGGCGCAGGCATTCAGGCAGACATAAAAACAATCACTTGCTTAGATGGCTTTGCCATTTCAGCAATAACAGCTCTCACTGCGCAAAACGGCTTAGGTGTTGATGCTATTCACCCTGTTCCTGTTGATTTTATGAAACAACAGCTCCAGACTTTATTCGCTGGCTTCACGCCAAAATCAGCAAAAACTGGCATGCTTTTTTCATCTGAACTCATTGAAATTGTAGCAGAAGAGTTAAAGTCATTCTTTGATTCAAAGCAAAAATTCCCCCTTGTTGTTGACCCTGTTTGCATAAGTCAGTCAGGTCACAAACTTTTACAAGACGAAGCTATTGAAGCTTTGATAAATAAAATTATACCCTTAGCAACCTTACTCACACCAAATAAGCCTGAAGCAGAACATCTTACTGGCTTAGAAATAAAAAACGAAGACGATGTGCACACAGCAGGTAAAAAGCTCATTGAAATGGGTGCTGAAGCTGTTTTAATCAAGGGCGGTCACTTTGAAGAGCAAAAAATTATGATGACGGATTGGCTTATCACAAAAAATTCTATTCAAGCTTTCAATCAGCCGCATATTGACACAAAGAATAATCACGGCACAGGTTGCACGCTTTCAGCTGCTATTGCTTCCTACCTTGCACAAGATCTACCTCTTGAGGTGGCTATTTCAAAGGCGCAAAGTTATTTAAATTCAGCTCTTAGGAAGTCATTTGCAGCAGGGCTTGGGCATGGCGCGCCTTGTTTCAAGGTCTAAAATTTCAATTATAAAAAACACTTATATATAAGGTCTTTATGTCACACTCAATTTCAATTGTACTCCCTGTATTCAATGAAGAAGGCAATATCCACCCTCTTTTTGAAGAAATCAAAAATGTTATGACAACACTTGGAAATACTTGGGAAATAATCTATGTAGACGATGCAAGCACTGACTTTTCTACAAGAAAAGTGCGTGAACTTATGCAAGACAATAGCAATATACAGCTTCTTGAATTTGTAAAAAATTGCGGTCAATCAGCTGCTTTTTATGCAGGTTTTACAGCTGCGCAAAATGAGCTTATCATCACAATGGACGCGGACATGCAAAATGACCCTGCCGATATTCCAAAGATGCTTGAACTTTTTGCTCAAGGAAATGATATGGTTATTGGCTGGCGACACAAAAGAAAGGACACTTCTTCAAAAAGAATTGCTTCAAAAATAGGCAATGCCTTTAGAAAGGCATTAACTAAGGACAATGTGCACGACACTGGCTGTTCTTTAAAGATTATGCGTGCGAGTATGGCGAAGAAATTACCTTTACAATTCAAGGGAATGCACAGATTTCTTGTCAGCCTTATGCAAATGGAAGGCGCAAAAGTTGCTGAAATTCCTGTCAATCATAGAGACCGTTTCACAGGAGTTTCAAAATACAACACATGGGCACGCGGCATTGCGGCATCACAAGATTTGCTTGTTGTGAACTGGTTTTTCAGACGTATTAAAAAGTATGAATTGAAGAATGGGATAACACATCAGTTCCGTCCTGCTACTGGCACACTTTCTTGTTCGTGTGATAAAAATGCTGAACAAATTCAAGCAAGTATGCCAAAAACAGACAGTAAAGAGAGTGAGAATAAAGCATAATATGCTCAAATCAATATTAAAAATAGCATCTATTTTTGTTTTTCTTGCACTTGGAGCCTATGTTTTACAAGCAGTAGAGCCAAGCCAAGAAGCCTACAAAAAGCTCATAGAAGAACATTTTAAAGCGCACGGGCTTTGGGGCATACTGCTCTATATTGCTTTTGCAGGGCTTATGGTTTGCTTTGCTGTTCCGCGCCAGCTTATTTCTTTTGTTGGCGGTTATGCCTTTGGCGCTTTATTGGGAACTCTTTTTGCAACACTTGCAACAGGACTTGGCTGTGTGCTTAGCTTTTTTTATGCGCGCTTTGTTGGACAAAAGTATGTGCAAAAGAGATTTGGCAATAAGATTCAGAAAATGGAAAATTTTCTTTCTAAAAACACCTATAGCATGACTCTTATTATCCGCCTACTTCCTATAGGCAACAATTTAGCAACGAATATGCTTGCTGGAATGACAAAGATAAAGCCCTTACCCTTTATTCTTGGTTCAATAACAGGCTATATTCCGCAAAACTTTATTTTTTCACTTTTAGGAACAGGCATACAATTAGGAACATATACACAAGTTATTGTTTCTGCTTTACTTTTACTTATTGCCACCCTCCTTGGCTGGTATTTATACAATAAAAACAAGAAGAATATTTCTGAAATAGAATAAAAAACATATTCATAAATAAGGACTAAATATGACAATGAATACACATGGATTTAAACTCATTAAAGAAGAGAAAATGCCCGAAGTGAACGGCATTGTGAAACTTTACAAACACGAAAAAACAGACGCACAGCTTCTATCTGTATGCAATGACGATGTGAATAAATGCTTTGGCGTAAACTTTAGAACACCGCCAAAAAATTCAACAGGTGTTGCGCATATTTTGGAACACTCAGTCTTGTGCGGTTCACAAAAGTATCCAACAAAAGAACCATTTGTTGAACTTCTCAAGTCTTCTTTGCAGACATTTTTAAATGCAATGACCTACCCTGATAAAACCTGCTATCCTGTTGCTAGCACAAATACACAAGACTTGTATAATCTTATGGATGTATACATGGACGCGGTCTTTTTTCCGCGTGTGCGCACAAGCGAAGGCAAGGATATTTTAGCTCAAGAAGGCTGGCACATCGACACTTCCGAGAGTGCTACTCTTGATAATCCTGAAAAGTGGCAGTTTAAAGGTGTTGTTTACAATGAAATGAAGGGCGTCTATTCTTCACCTGATTCTCTTCTTGCAGAACAGTCCCAACAAGCTGTTTTTCCTGACAATCTCTACTCCCTTGATTCTGGCGGCGCGCCTGAAAACATTATAGAACTCACTTTTGAAGAATTTGAAGAATTTCATAAGCTTTATTATCACCCTACAAATGCTCGATTCTTTTTTTGGGGTGACGATGACGAAGAAATGCGCCTCAAAAAAGTAAATGATGTTATTTCTTCCTTTGATAAGATTGAACTTAATTCTTCAATCCCACTGCAAGAAAGGTTGACAACAGCACGCAAGATTGAAGTGCCTTTTGAAGTTGCTGCCCAAGATAGTGAGAGCGATGAAGCAGAGAATGAAGATGCAAAAAAAGGGCATGCAACAGTAAACTGGCTTTTATGCGAAAGTTATGATGTTGAAAAAAATCTTTTATTCTGTATGCTTGACCACATTCTCACAGAACTTCCAGGTTCTGCGCTCAGAAAAGCTCTTATAGATTCAGGTCTTGGTGAAGACATCACAGGCCATTTAGAGGGCGACTTGAGGCAAATGTATTTTTCAATAGGTCTTCGCTCTTTAGAGCTTGGCAAAGAAGACGAAATGGAAGCACTTATACTTGATACTTTAGCTGACTTAGTAGAAAATAAAATACCTGCAAAAGCCATTGAAGCAGCAGTAAATGCGACTGAATTTACACTTCGCGAAGCAAATACAGGCAGATACCCTAAGGGACTTGTCGCTATGACACAAGCTCTCACACATTGGCTCTATGATGAAGATCCTTTCGCAGCCCTTGCGTGGGAAGAACCGCTTGCAAAAATAAAAGCACGTCTTGCAAATAAAGAAGAAGTATTTGAAGAACTTATCAAAACATACTTCCTTGAGAATCAACACAGAGCACTTGTCAGCCTTGTGCCAGATAAAAAGCTTGCACAAAGAAGACAAGACGAAGAAAGAGCGCGCGTAGAAGCGATGTTTTCAAGTATGAATGAAGAAGAAAAAGCCTTTACCGACAAAGAAAGCGCAAGACTTCTTGAAGCGCAAGCAAAAGAAGACAGTGAAGAAGCTTTGGCAACTATTCCTATGCTCACATTAGCTGACTTGCCAACAAAGAACCGTGTCATTCCACTTGAGAAAAAGCAAGATACTATTCCACTTTACCTTCATGCGATTGAAACAACAGGCATAGTGTATTCACGCTTTGTTTTTGATTTAAAAGGGCTTGACTATAGCTTACTTCCCTATCTCTCACTCTACTCAAGAGCGCTCACAGAAATGGGAACAAAAAACTATAATTTCATTGACTTAGGTCTTGAAATCGAAGCAACTACAGGCGGTATTGGTGCCTATGCGAATATACAAGACAAGATAGCTTCAAGCGAACCTTTAACAGCCTTTATTCTTGCTGGTAAGGCAACAAAGGACAAATTAAGTAATCTTACTTCACTTTTTGAAGAAATTATTTTGAACATAGACTTTGATAATCAAGAACGCTTTAGCCAAATGGTCTTTGAAGAAAAAGCACGCCTTGAGCAAGCCATTATTCCTGCTGGCCATTCCTATGTCTTATCACAGCTCAATGCAAGAAATTCAAAAGTAGGTGCAATAAACGAATATATTCAAGGCGTTAGCTATTTAGAATTTATCAGAACATTGGCAAAGAATACAGTTGAAAACTGGTCTGAGGTGCTTTCAAGTTTACAACAAATACACGCTTCTATCTTCAAGAAATCTCATGCCTTGCTTGATTTAACAGCAAATGCAGACTTACTTGAACAAGCGCAAAAGAGCTTTGCTCCATTGATTAATTCTCTTGAAAGTATTGAAAGTGCAAGTGCTGAAAAAACATGGAATGTCAACTTATTACAAGGCAATGAAGCTCTCATCGTTCCTGCTATGGTAAACTATGTGGGTATGAGCACTAATTTGCATGAACACGGCTATAAATTCCACGGCTCAGCCCTTGTTATCAGCCGATTTTTGCGCATGGGTTATCTATGGGATAGGATACGCGTACAAGGCGGCGCCTATGGTTGTTTTGTAAAATATTCAAGAGTGAGCGGCGACTTTGCCTTTGTTTCCTACAGAGACCCGCAAGTTGAAAAAAGCCTTGAAGTATATAGTAAAGCTCCTGAATTTTTGGGTAATCTTCATCTTAGCCAAAGAGATCTTACTTGTGCTATTATTGGAACAATAGGCGATATTGATACCTACTTGCTCCCAAGTGCGCAAGGTCTCACTTCGCTTTGGCGTGAACTTAGCAACGACAATGAGCAAATACGTCAACAAATTCGTGACGAAGTGATGAGCACAAAGTTAGAAGACTTCCAAAACTTTGCCGCACCGCTTGAAAAAGCCTTAAAGCATGCGCAATGCGTTGCTCTTGGCGGTAAAACAGTTGAGGAATATGCAAAGAAGCATAATTGGAAAGTGAAAAAGCTTATCTGATACAAATAATATGATATATTTAGCTTAGTTGTAAAAAAATTTGAACCACTATTTCTTAATAAAAATCTTGCAAATTTTTTAATATGCGTATATCTTTTATAAAAATTTGTCATTAAACTATATTTTTCAATATAGTTAAAAATAATTTATCACTATTTGGTTTTCACCAAATACATTTCAAGGAGTTTGTATGGTATCGCGTTTGAAGAAGTTAACCCTAACCTGTATCTGTTTACTTGCTTTAGTAGGCTGTAGTAGTGAAGAAAAAGCTGTTGTTGAAGAAAAAACAGCTGAAATGCCTAAGATTGCGGTTATCAATATTGAACAAATTCTCCAACAAAGTGCACAAACACAACTTGCAATTAACCAAATCGCAAGAGTTCAAGATGCAACACAAAAAAACCTTACTGCAATCGAAGATAAGCTAAAAACCTACAGATTTAAGCAAAACTCTGCCTATCTCTTACATATGGCAACAGAGCGCTTGCAAAAAGAATTTGACGAAACAAAGAATGTGATAAATCAACTTCTTTTCACAAGTTTACAAGGCATCATTGCTGAAGAAAATAAAAACTATGACCTCATTATTGAAGCATCTGGTGTGCTTTTTTCAAGCCCTGATATGCCACTCACCATTGACATTACTTCAATGATAAGAACACGCTACGAACAATCCATCATAGCCTACCCTGAACCTCCTGTATTTGTTCCAAATCCGCAACTTCCACCTGATGAACCATTAGCAAAAGAATTGCGCGGTAAATATTAATCGTAAAAAAGCCCAAAACATAAAGTTTTGGGCTTTTTTAGTCTGTATTGTTGCGCTCAAGAACAAGAAGTATAAACTATAACAATCTTTCTGTAAGTAAAGCCCCTATTTCAATGAAATAGGGGCTTTATTTTATAGTCAGTAATCTCTACTAACTTATGGCTTAGCTATTTAGAATGTCGGCATTACGTTCTAAAATAAGTTCATACATCTTATTCGCAATACTTTGTAAGTCAGGCTTTGCGTATTGTGCGTCAGCTCCAACACTTTCAGCTTTGTGCGATAAGGCATCAGTGATGAGAGAAGAGAATACAGCAATGCTGAGCTTTGCAAAGAATGGATCTTCTTTGATTTCCTTACAAAGAGTAAGACCGTCCATATAAGGCATTTCAATATCTGTGATAATGCCTTGCACAAAGTGTTCGACTGGAGTGTCTGTTTTGAGCGCTTCTTTCTTGATTTCAAGAAGCTTATTAAAGGCTTCTCTACCGTCTTGACATTGCATAACCTCAAATCTACCGTCTTGTTCGAGCATTCTGCCGACCAATTGGCGAATTGAAGCTGAATCGTCAACATGTATGATACGGAACTTTTTCTTTGGTTTTTCGGCTAAATCAGTGTCATAAACCTTCATAGCAAGGCTTGGTTGCAAGGTTGCAACTATAGCTTCAAGGTCAACCAAGAAGACAACCCTGTCTTCAATCTTCACAACACCTGTGATAGATTGGGAAGACATTTTTTCTAAAAATTTTCCCGGAGGCTCTACGTCCGACCAGCTCAGCCTATAAATTCTGTTCACACCTGAAACCAAGAAAGCTGTCTGCACCCTGTTAAATTCAGTAACAATGATTTTTGGGTCTTCCACACTTTCAGGCTCTTTATCTAAGAAGATTGCCAAGTCAACCAAGGGTATAACCTTGCCATCTCGGTAAGGAAAGACACCTAAAACTGATTGATGCCCCATTTGCGGCATTGTTGTGACATTTTCCATTCTAATGATTTCAACTACTTTTGCGACATTTATACCATAATGTCCTCTGTAGCCCTCTTCATTAATATAGAACTCTACAATCTCAAGCTCGTTTGTTCCTGATTCAAGTAATATGTTCGTCTGTGACATATTTTCCCCCAGAATGTATTCTTTTGCTTTTAGCAAATTAATAATTGTCTAATTGCGTTTGGACACTAGGCCTAAGTGACGAAGGTCTTTCAGTCACCATCATTTGCATTTCTTCATCTAAAGCCACTTTTGCCGATGCTTTTGCAAGTACTTTATTTGATGGCACATGAAGAAGGGTCATTGAATAACGCATATCTTCCTTTGTCATAAGATAAGTACCTGTGAGCACAGCAATTCCAAGAGCATTTGTACTTGCAAGTTCTTTAATATCACGAGTAAGAACAAATTCTCCTTCTTTTTCAATCATAACAATGTCTTCAGCTTTTCTGATTTCAAGCAAGGGATAACCCATAGTAGCAAAAGCTGTGGTTATTTCCTCACTCATTTGCCTTGCCAAAGCATTTGTTTTTTTCATATCATTAATATCCACTGCAACAGTAGATATGATAGACAAATCTTGTATTTTAAAGTCGTGGTTAATGACTGATTTTTTTAATTGTTTATTCATATCATTGGCAATGCTTTTGGCTGCCCTAGACATATTTGTGCTGTCAAAAATGAATGCAGCAGCAGTCAAAGGAAGCAAGAGAGCTATGCTCAAAATAAAGATAAGTATAAGAGATTTTTTACTAGTCATATTTTACTCATAATTCCATTTATTAATTCAGTGTATTAGCCACACATTTACATAATTCATCTATAAAAGAAAGCATAAAGCTTGTGTCATTAATTAATATATAATACACAAAAAAATTTTATCAAGCTTTTAATCTTTCCACTCAACTATCGTCTTGACCTTATTTGCATATCAACAATATCAAGCTCTCTGTCAATCCATTCCTTTTCTTCAGCTGTTCTTGCCTCGGCTAAAGCAATAAGATAGTATTCTTTTGCTATTTCAAACCTGCCATGCCTTTTGAGATCGTGAGCGTATTGCAGATAAGAGGAATGATTTGTCCAAAAATACTGATCGCCGTGATTTCCGTATTCGCCCTCATCAAAGTAAGGGTCATTCCAGCCCATATAACCTGCCATTGAGCACGCGCTCAAAAAAGGAAGAATACAAAGGCAAAGAAATACATGTTTTATTTTTTTCATACTTCCTCCCCTTTCTAGCGTGAAGACTTAATTTTCATGCTTCCAGTTTCAAGTGTAGGCACTGAAGTCATGCGAGCAAGTAAATGGTTCATAGGTAGAACAACTTGCGCTGTACGCAAAACCCTGCCTGTTGGTTCTATCAGCCTTGCATTAATAAAGAAACCCGCTTCATCTTTTAGATAAGAGCCTATAATATAAAGCGCATTTTTCTTTTTATTCGTATGTTTAAAGGCTTTATCTTTGAAAATAAAGTCTCCTTCGTCAGAACTTGAAATAGTATTTGTTGTTCTGTATTCATACACTAAAAGACCGTGCATAGTGAACTCATGAATCAAGGCTTCTGAAATATAACGACCTAGCTCATTACTCTCATCACGATTATTTAAATTAACAAAAGATGTGGGTATAGCAAACCTTCCATTAAGGCTTTGTCCCGGATAGTGCTCTAGTAATTGATCTGCAATTTCACGCACATGCACCTTAAGTTCTCTGAGTTGAATTTCAGATTCCTTTGCCGCTGCATCAGGCGCAAAATCAGCTATCGAAGAAGGCTCGCGCGGATAATTCTTGTTTGAACAGCCATGCATAAAGAACAATGCCATGCAAAGAAGAAGAAAAAGTGTAGGTTTATGCGAATGTATCATAACAATCCTTGTGCAGCTTTTAAATCTCGCATAGATATAAAAAATTAAATCTATCAAACATGCACAATAGTTTATACGACATATTTTAAAATTACTTTAGAGCAATTTTTAATTTTACGAGAGGCTAAATATAGGTCATTCCAATTTAATAAAAACACATGTGAACGAAGTGAACATGCTTCTTTCTCTTCGCTCGTAGCTTAACTTTACTGTGAGAAAACACTCATATTTTTAAAGCGAAACAGTATTTAAGCGAAGCTTAAAACTTTTTCGCAAA
>CAYJHE010000051.1:0-13818 GCA_964369675.1 uncultured Desulfovibrionaceae bacterium
TTACACTTAACATCATAAACATAATTTCCTCAACACCTGGAAATTTCAAAAAAAATCCCTAAATTTTATTCTAAGTGCACATTTAATTTCTAAAGTGCCTACAACGCTGTTTTGTAACTAAGTAAAAGCCCTTGACTAATTTTAAGCCAACCTTCTAAAGTTACAAATAGCAACAACTTGAAAGGCAGTGAAATAGTCATTGGAGAAACCATCATCATACCCATTGCCAACAAGATATTTGATATAATAAGGTCAATTGCTACAAAAGGCAAGTAAAGTAAGAAACCAATTTGAAATGCTTTTGTAAGTTCGGTGATACTAAAGGCAGGTATAAGAATAAAGAGATTTTCAGGGTTAATTGTTTCGTGTTTATCTATAGGCCAGATTCTTCTTGCGGTATTCATAAAGGCTTGCAAGGTATTTTTGTCTGTATTGGCAGTGAGAAAAGCTCTTAGTGGCTCTGAAACATTTTGCGCAACTTGCACGATTTCAGTGATGGAGGGTTGCTCTGTGATAGTTTGTTCTGCTAAAAGCTCTAGTGTATCACTGGCAATAGGTGCCATGATAAAGATAGTGAAGATTATTGCAAGGCCGTTAAGAGCCATTGCAGGAGGAATTTGTTGCACGCCAAGAGCGTTACGAATAAGACTTGTAACAACAACAATCTTTACATATGATGTGACCATCATAAGCATAAATGGCGCAAGCCCTAAAACAGCAAGACCACCTATAATGAGAAGAGGATTAATATTTGCCATATTTAATCTTTATTTACCATGATTTCAGTGAGTTGTAAGCCGTATTTGCCTTCGATTTCAACAATGCGTGCCTTTGCAAAAGCAGTGTCAGAAACAACTAAGGTTACTGGCTGTTTTGGATCTGAATCAAGAAGCAGGTTCGTGCCAATAGCGAGGTTTTCAAGTTCTGCTATTGTCATTGTGCGTCTTTCTAGCTCAAAAGAAACTTTTACTTTCATATCGCCAAAGTTTGCAGGTTCTTGTGAGACTTGAGCATGAGCTGCTTGAGCTTGAACTTCTTGCCCTTGAGCTTCTTGTGCATTTTCTTGTACTTGTTCAACTTGTTCTACAATTTCTTCACTCATAGAAATATCCTGTGTTAATCTATAGGTTTGTGATAATATAAGTTTATTCTTTTCTATTGTGCAATAAAATGAAGGTAACTGATTATATTCATTATGACTTAGGGGGTAGAATAGGGCACTTTTTTCTTCGCCTAAATGTGATAGTGTGTCAACCAAGAGCACATCACCTTTATCTAAGTCTCTGAGTTCATTGATAGTAAGTTCAATTGAGCCCACTTCTACACTGCACGGAACAATGGTTTGAGAAAAGTCGGTCTTTTCGCTTGGCAGTGCCGTGAGGCGAGGAAGAATTTGTTCTATGCAAGCTTGTGAGAGGTGAAAAACAAGAGGTATTTGCTTGTTTTCATAGGAAAAAAGAAATGAAAAAGAAAAAAGTTTGCCTGCTACTTTGTTTGACATCTCATCAGTATTTGTAAGAAAAGTGAGAGGAGTATTGAGCACGCGGGCAAATTTTTTCAATATATCGTCAAATATATATTGCGCAAGTGCATTTTGCAGCTCCTCTGGCAAGAGCTCGTAATTATTTACATTTTTAGTGTCGTTGTGCAAGGATAGAAATGAAAGATCTGAAAAATCTATCATAGCAAATTCTTGCAATAGTCCTATTTTTAATGTGATACTAGGTTTAAAAACAGGGCTATCTGGAAGGTATCGTAAACTACAGGCAACACCATTAATCTTTAAATCTAAAGATGGCAGATGCTTTACAAGGCTATTGTGAAAAATAGCTTCAATGGTAGAGTATTTTCTTTTCATGTATTTACGTTTCTTTTGTTAGAGTGTTGTTTTGACTATGCTTCTTGTTCATCTTCAGGATTGTACTCTCTCTTGCCTCTTGATTCGCCTTGCGGATTTCCTTTTTCTTGTGAAACTTCAACGCGTACATTACTGTTAGAGTTTTCTAAAGTAGACTTCAAGGCATCTTGGGCTGCAACAAGTGTTTGGAAAGAGTTAGCATTTGTTGTTTCAAAGCGCACAGTAAGCTGATTGTCGAGAGATTTATTGATGATAACCTCTGTTCCAGCTAAGGCTTTATCGCTCAAAGTAAGACGGACTTCATTTGAGCCATCGCTCTTTGTTGCAACTAATATTCTGTCAGCTAATTCTTGAACCTTACTTGCATCAAAAGGAGCTTGAGAGCTTTGAGTTGATTGAACTTGTGCATTTGCTGCATTTGTGTTTAACGCATTTTGATTGAGTGAAGCATATAAATTTTCTGCACTTGGCATTGAAGAATCAGATTTTTGCTTATCAAGATTTTGAGAATCAGATTTTTTCAAATCTACTCCTTCATGAGTAAAAGCTTTTGAATCCTTCAACTGTCCATCAATATTTTGGCCTTTTTGCTTGTCATTAAGCAAAGAAAGTTTCATTTCAGGAGTGAGCTGCTCTTTTGAAGTTGAGAGAGCATTTTTGCTTGTAAGCATTTTTTCACTTTTTTTAAAAAGTCTTTCAGTTCCAGGTTCAACTTTTTTGCCATTGAGTAGCTTGTTAAATTCTTGAACACTCTTATTATCTGCTTGAGTTGCTTGTTGTGTAGCTGCAGTATTTTGTGTTTGTGTATTATTTACTGATTGCACATTTGAATTTACTTGTGACATGGTATTCTCCTTATAATTGACAATTTTGTTGGTAGTCAATATTCAATAAGCAAGATATGTGCCATAATTAATTATCATTTCTAAGTATATAAATTATTAGGCAATTAGTCAAGCTCTTTTATACCGCTAAATTCTTCCATTTCAAGGTCTTCTAGTCTTTCGGCTTCTTTTTTCTGAATTTCAGTCCAGATTTCCTTGTGTTTTTCGATTTTAGCTGCTTCTTTTCTTGAAAAAACAACAGCTTCTTTTGCTTTTTCAACGCTTGCAAGGCATCTTTCTATTTCAACTTTTTGTTGGTCTACCTTTGCTTCACGAATAACTAAGCCATCCTCAATAACAGCTACTTGCGACTTAACTGCATCTATATCTGCCAATGTGCATGCTCTGCCCATTATTTTGGCATATTCGGCATCAACAAGTTCTGGTATAGAGTTTTTATAGCGCCAAGCTTCTTCTTCAAGCGGCTTTAGCCTTTCCTGTTCTTGCCGCAAAATTTTTTCTTCCTTAGCAAGATTTGCTTTAGCGTTTTCCTCACGGTATATGCGCAATGTGAGAAGGGCAGCTAATGGGTAAAGCATTATTGCACAACCTGAATTAAGGCTTGAAGGGCGTCTTCAAAGTTTGACCTTTCTTCTAAGCCTTGCTTGAGGTAGTCATTCACAGCTTGAACTTTGTCAAGTGCAAAGTCTGCTTCTGGGTCAGAACCTCTTTTGTATTCACCAATTTGTACAAGCAATTCAACTTCAGCGTACTTTGCCAATATTTTTCTCAGTTTTTGTGCTGCAGCTTTGTGTTCTTTTTGTGCAATAGCATTCATAACACGGCTCACGCTGGCTTGTATGTCAATAGCCGGATAGTGGTTTGAAGCCGCGAGTTTACGCGAGAGAATGATGTGTCCGTCTAAGATAGAACGTGTTTCATCGGCAATTGGTTCTGTCATGTCATCACCTTCAACCAAGACGGTATAAAGTGCTGTGATAGAGCCTTTGTCGTTGTTACCAGCTCTTTCCATGAGTTTTGGAAGCTGGGAAAAAACAGAAGGTGGAAAACCACGTCTTGTTGGTGGTTCGCCTGCTGCAAGACCGATTTCACGCTGAGCTCTACCAAAACGCGTAACACTATCCATCATAAGCAAAACGCTTTTGCCTTGATCTCTGAAATATTCAGCTATAGCAGTTGAGGTATAGGCAGCTTTTAGTCTTTCCATTGAAGAACGATCAGAGGTAGAAACAACTAATACGGCTTTTTTTCTGCCTTCTTCACCAAGGTCATGTTCAATAAATTCACGAACTTCACGACCACGTTCACCAATGAGGGCAAGCACACAGACATCAGCAGAACAGCCCTTAATAATTGAAGAAAGTAATGTTGACTTACCGCCGCCCGCAGCAGCAAAGATGCCCATTCTTTGCCCTTCGCCACAAGTCAAAAGACCATCTAAGGCGCGAAGACCAAGTGAAATAGGTTTTGAAATTATCTTTCTTGTCATCGGATTTGGCGCATCAGCATAAACAGGATAGCGCAGACGTGTTTTTATGGGAGGCCCATTGTCTAAAGCTTCGCCAATACCGTCAACAACCCTGCCTAAAAGTTCTTCACCAACAGGTACAGAAAGAATTTCACCAGTAGGGATAACTTCAGTTGAGGGTGAAATTCCCTGCATATCACCAAGTGGGGTGAGAAGAGCGATATTTTTAATGAATCCAACAACTTCGGCATTAAGTGTCCAAGTGTTGTTTGGATTTCTGAGAATACACAATTCACCCACCTTAACACCGGGCACAATGGCTCGAATGATTGTTCCAATCACTTGTTCGACCCTACCGCGCACTTCGAGAGTAGAGGTGGTGCGTATGGTTTCTTCTAAGAGTTCTTCAATGTATTCAAATGCCATAATTAATTCGACTTTACTTTTTTAAGAAGTGCATTTTCCAAAATGGTGAGCTGGGTTTCAACGCTTGCATCTAAAAGTCCGAGTTCGCTTTCAAGTACGCAATTTCCAGAAGTCATGCGAGGGTCAACCATTATATCTATATAGTTGAGACTGCCTGGTGCTGTTTTGAGCATAACATCAAGAGCTTCTCTCACAGCTTCTTCGTCAGCAGCTGAGATTTTGAGCAAAACTTTTTGCTGTGAATGCATATTTGTAAGTGCAACACGAATGACTTTGACAATGAGTTCTTTGCTGTCTATTTCGCCAACAACCTTTCTCACTGCTTGAATTACGGTTCTTACTAAGGCTTCTTCAAGGTTTTCAAGGTAGTCGATGGCAGCCATTGCTGTGTCGAGCATTTTTTCGCCGTATTCCATTCTGCCTTCTAAAAGACCTTCTTCATAACCTTGCTGCTTAAGTTCTTCGTAAGCTTTTTGCGCATCTTCTTCAATTTGCGCGGCTTTTTCTTCAGCTTTTTTTATGATTTCAGAAGCTTTAAGAAAGGAAGTATAATCCTTTGCTTTGAGGATTTTTGCTTCAGGCGCTATGCGAATGTGATTTGAATTTAGTCTAAACATTGTTGCCACTCACTTGTAATATCTTTGATGAGGATTTTCTTTAAGCTTGAGATAAGAGATCTTTTTTGCATATCATTGAGTTTTGAAAGAGCTTCACTTTCTAATTCAGAAAGTTTTGGAAGTTTTTGCTTTTCTTCTTCAGGCCAGTTGGCAGAAAGAATATATAAGGCCTCTTGCCCATGTAATTTTATGCGCTCAATGATATTGAGGTCTTGGTCAAAAAGGGCAAAATTATGCGCGAGATTTTGCGCTTTGTATTGCCCTTTTTCAAGAGCGTATTTGTATAAGTCATCACCTATAAGGTTTTTTAACGCAAAAAGCTCTTCTTTTTTTAGAATGAGTGATATTTCTTTTGCATGCATGCAAGTGCCAAAAAGATAGGCAAGATTTATCAACTCTTCCTTGCTAAGAAGGGTGAAAATTTGTTCGTCAGTGGTGTAATCCCATGAAAATTCAAAGGAGTCTGCTTTGAGATAGTTTACAATTTCAGTGTTTTTCTTAAGAAAATCAAAGTTTTTGCCTTCAAAATCTATTTGAGACTGAGGATGATTTTTATGCAAGAAAAGAAATTTGTCCATAAGTTTTTTAAAAAGTATGGGCTTATACTTTAGCATTTCGTAATAATATTCTTGTTGCATAAAAATCCTCAATTTAAGATAAAAGTTGAAAGACTTTAATTATTTTTTTAACTTGTTTGATATATCTTTAAAAGCCTCTGATTTATTAAGGAATTTTCTGATAGGAAATACAAGAATATTCATCAATAAAGCTATGGCAACAAGAATACCTATAAGAGAGAAGTCAAAGCCTGAACTTTTTGCAGCAGGTGGTACTGTGACATCGTCTCTAGCAGGAACTAGCATAACAGAAACTTTTTCTGGTGTAAGGTCTGCAACAGCGCCAGCTGTGAGTTCTTTGATTTTAGGTACATAGTTCACAACAGATGAATCTGGCGTATGGCGCACGAAAACAGAAGCGCTTGCCTCTGTAATTTTATTGGTAACAGTGTCTATTTCATTGAGAACGATATGCACCCTTGTGTTGAGCACACCGTCAATTTGTGAAAATGTGTTTGAAAGCTCTTGAGATATAGCATAGGCAAGGCGTGATTTTTCTTCATTTGCCGATGCAATCATGCTATCGCCACTAAATACTGTGCCTAGACTTTGGTATTCTTCTTGTGGAAGAGAATTTTCTTTTAAAATTTCCAAGGCTTGTACCATCTGCTCTTTATTCACAGTTATGGCAAAGCCAGTTTTACCTAAGTTAAGTTTGTCTGCTTCAATACCACGCTTTAAAAGTGTAGAGAGCATGAGATTAGCTTGACTTTCGCTTAATGCAGAATAAATTTCCACACTATTACAAGCTGTAAGTAAGAAGCACAGCATAATCAAACATACTTTTAATTTTTTCATAAAAACCTCTACCTTTTTACGTATATAAATTTAAGTTGTATAAAAAATTTTAATCTTTTTGTTTTAATAAGGTTTCTAAACCAGTTGATATTGTTTGTGAAACCTTCATACCTGTCTTTGACTGTGTACCTAACATTCCAAGTATATACTGAGTTCGAAATAAATCAACCGCAGTTATTTGACCACCCTCAGCAGTGAAAGATTCGGCAAGAGTGATGAGTTCTTTGAGCAATTCTTCTCTTGATTCAGGCTTATTCGCTTGAAAGTTTTCTTGCGCTCTTTCTACATCCTGTCTAAAAGAGGCTCGACCATCAAGGGATTGAGATTCTGAACTTTGATCTACATCATACACGCGACCTGATTCAGAATCAATCCCTTGTGATTTTAAGTCTTTAGCATAGTCTGCTCTCTGGTCAAACTCTACCTTTGAAAATGTATTTTGCTCATTCTCATTCATAGCATATTGAGCACTTTGCTCATTGCCTTGAGAATTATTTTGCATCGCATCTTCAAAAGCTTTTATCAAGTCACTTGAGGGCGCGGTAGGAGAATCGCTTTTTAAGCCAGTTCCCTGCGCATTACCAAGTTCTGATAAAGCTGTAAGTAGTTTTGATTCGAGCATTGACATAGTGTTATCCTAATTCTTTGAGAATACCTTGAGCGAGATCAAATGCTTCAGTTGATTCATTATCAATTTTCTTCGCTTCTTCTTTTGAATTGAAGTCGCTTCCTGAAAGATAATAACACAAGGAAAGCAAAGCGCGAGCTTCTTGGTCGTTCTCATTTTTTTCTAAGATTTTTTTCAAGCCATTTTCACATTCTTCAAAGTTATCTAACATCATAGCTGTCAGAGCTTTGCCTATGAGTGCTGGCGTATTCTCTTTATTTTCCAGTAAAATGGCATCAAAGATGTTATTTGCTTGAATAACATTGCCGTGGTGAGCTATGGTATAGCCAATGTCCAGTAGTCTTTGTATATGTTTTTCTTGTAAAACAGCCATATATTACCTTTTTGGGGGTTAAAGTTAGAAAGGGTTGAAAAAAATCGTAGTATTAACCAGCTCTTTGAGCCAAACTTTTTAATGTGTCTTGAATAGACTTTGTGATAGCTGAAAGAGCTTCGATTTTTGCGTTGTATTGACCCATTTGGTATTGAATTGCTGTCAATTCTTCTTGGCTTACTTCTGCGCCAGATGCTAAGGCATCCATCTTGCCCTTAAGGTCATTTGCTTGGGTTTCTAATTGTGTCTTTGTATTATCTACAAAATTTTGAAGATCTAATCCTATGTTACTCATAATACTTCTCCTATTTAAAAGTTATTCTTGCTTTTTTTACTGATTCATTTTTGCGTGCACTTCATCAAGCACACTTTCTATATCGCTAATTGCTTGACGATAAGCATTTGCAACAGCCATTTCTTCGTATGAAAGACCTTTATCCATGTTTCTTTTTAATTCAAAGTTCATTTCAAAAAGTTCTTCTTGTAATGACTTTAAACCTTGTCCAGAAAAATCATCTGTAAGAAGTTCGCTTGCAGATTTCATATCTTCAATTCTCCTTAGTTAAAGATTAATTAGCGATCAAGACTTATTGTAACTCGCTGTGTTCCTTTTCGAATAGAAATTTGCGAGCGTTCAATCTTTTCTAGTGTGAAACCATTTGGAAGAAAAGCTCCTACAAATAGTCTTTGCCCTTCACTTGTAGTGAGAAATGGAATATTGCCTGTATGTATAGAGTTTATTTTTAATCCGCTGATTGTAATTGGCTTTGTAGGAACTACAGTAGCAGATCTTTGCTGCGTGCTTCTTTGAACAGGAGCACGATTTGCTCTAATGGTTATATTTCCCGTTTCAGGGTTTACAGTTGAGCCTGTAGGCTGCTGTATAGAATCTGTTTGAATAATAACAGTTTCGCCGTATTCATTGACAAATTCAATAGTCCCTATCTGATCTCCAAAGTTCACTGTATTTGGATTTACAGAAATAAGGGAATGCCCATCAACACTTTCTTCAACTTCTTCTACAACAGTAGCGACTGATTGTGCGGCACTTGTACTTAAGTCAATGCCGCTATTTTGCGTATTAGCAAGGGTTTGGGTTGAAACAGAATGGGAGAGAGAATAGTGTAGAGGTATTTTTATTGTATCTATTATCTCATTCATTCCTTTGTGGATATTTTGCTTATCAGTTGGAGTAAATTCACCCATGATAGCAATAACGCCTTTACCGTATTCAGTATCTGCATTGTGTATGCCGTCAACAGTGAGTTTTTCATTGATGAGCTGAGAAAGTTCTAGCTCATGAACGATATTTCTTTTTATTGCTGGCAAGTCAGAGATATCTTTATTTAAAGTAGCAAATGCAGCTTCTTCTAACAAAGGATCTTGAATATATGCATCTACATGAAGGTTTGAATCCTCTATATATAGACTAGGAAAAATTCCATAAAGTGCAAAAGAATCTTGTACTGCTCGTAGTAAATCGTTTTGAACTTCTACGGAAAGATAAACAGGATATTGCAAGCTTCGTGCCAAAGATTGAATTTGCTGTCTTTCGCCTTCGCTGCTTACATAACCTTCAAGCAATATGCTTTCTGAACCATTGATTATTTGTTGAATCACATTGATATTTTCTATTTTTGAATCAGCAAGTCTTGTGTTCAAGTAATTGATTTCGTTTGTTATGTTGCCTTTGTCTGTTTCAATGCCAACACTAAGAGCAATAAGACCAAGAGCAACAACACCTGAGAAGAAGGCTGTTTTGATAAAGTTCTTTTTTTCTAACTTTTCAGCTTCGCTTGTGTCTTCAGCTACAACTTCGTTCTCGGTTGAATTTTGAACGCTTGCAACTAAGTTGTCATTTTGATTTGCTTCTGCGTTTACGCTGTCTTCACCTTCTTCTAAAGAAGCTGCATTTGTGGCAAGCTTTGGAAGAATTGCTTCTTGCACTTGGTCTGGCAAGTTCCAAACCATGCAGGTAGAAGCAATATAAAAGGCTTCGCCTCTTTCAATGGTGAATGAATCGAGTGATTCACCGCCGAGTTCTTGATAAATGTTTCCGTCAATAGCATTAACTGTAAGGCTTATGCTAAGGATTTTTCCAAGCTTTTCTTGCGAAGAATCGAGATTTTCAATATCTTGTTCAACTTGACTAGAAGCTTCATTTTTTGGAATGTCTTGAAGAACATCATCAGAAAATTCTTGAAGGATTTCATCGGGAACTTCAACAAGTTCTTCATTTGGATTTTCAGGGTCAGAAATTTTCAGCACTTCTCTTTCGATGTGAACATTGATAGAGGCGTGCCTTGGTGCGATAGCAAAATCCTTAGATGAATTTTGATCAAAGAAAACTATGTCAGCATTATCACTAGAACCGACAATATATTTGCCTTCTGATAATGCAATCTTTGCACCTAGGTGAGGGCCTGAAAAGATATAGAGATATAAAGAAGTTTCGTTCATAATTGCCTTATATTTCTTGTTCGATACTTGTTTGAGGGCTAGGAATAGGTAGACTATCTTGTGTAGAATTTACATTGACTTCCTGCGCGGCAGGAAATGCTTCTTCTTGATTATATGTTGGCACTGGTGCTGGCATAAGTTCAGGTTCTGGGGATTTTGAACAACCAGAAGAAGAAGAGCTTGGCCTGTTTATTGGTTGTTGAGGTGGGTGATAATCTGCTTGAATTGGTGAGCGCGAAAATTCTGCTTCTGTCACTCTTTTTGGCATATCGTAATTTGCGTCATGACGCACTATTCTTGGAGTGATAAGAATAAGCCTTTCAAGCATGTTTGAAGATTTTTCAGAAGATTTGAATAAATGCCCTAGGAGTGGAATATCTTTGAGCCAAGGCACACCGCTGTCAGATTCAGAAACTTGCTCATAGAAATAACCGCCTATAAGAAGACTTTGACCTTCATTAACAACAGCTTGTGTGTTGATTTTTGTTTGTCTTATTGGAGGAAGCGCGCCAACAGCTTGCCCACTGTCATCACCCTGATTATCTTGTACATTTACAACAAGTTTGATGCTTTGTTCGCCAAAATCGTTTGTGATGATATGCGGAGTAACTTTTAAAACCGTTCCTGATTCTACTTTAAAGAGGTCAGCAACGTCAGTTCCTGCTACTTCGATATAGTAAGTGCTTGTATTTTCTAAGGTTGCTTGTACATTATCCATAGTGAGCACAGAAGGTTTTCCAAGAACTCGCGCCTGATTGTTTGCTTGTAAAGCTTCAACTTGCGCTATAAAAAATTCTGTACCTAATGAGTAGATAGTGGAAGAAAGGCCACCTGATACTATAGTACCAGCAACAGGAGGAACAACGCTTGTTGTTGGCGCACCAGCAGTGCTACCGCCTATACCATTGTTTCCATTATTACCAGTGCTCATATTTCCTTGGAAGTTCACACCTAAATTACGGCTAAAACCGCTGTCAATATCAACAATAGCTGCGTGAATTTCAACAAGTTCTACTGGTTTGTCTAAGTCTTCGATAACCTTTCTGTAATAGTCCATTCTATAGGCAGCATCTGTGATGATAACAGAGTTTACGCGAGGGTCAGCAATGATATTGACACCGCTTTCAGAAGCTTTAGCAGCAAGGCTAGCAATAGGAGCTGGTGTGCTCGCCTGTCCTTGTGAAGCAAGACCTGATCCAACAAGTGAATTGACAGAACTTGGAAGTTGCACAGTAGTCGAAGGGCTCACTTGCGAGCCTGTTACCATTGCTCTTAAAATTGTGGCAACACCAGGTATGGTTATTTGTGTATCCATGCTTGTGATGGAAATATCGTCAGCCCAAGCGTATTTTAAAGGAAATACTTCCATGGTAAAGTTAGAAGTTTGCGCTTGCTCAAAAGCGGCAATAGCACTTTGTACTTGCTGGATATAGGTTATAGGACCTGAAACAACAAGCATGTCGTTTTCAGGCATATATTCAATAGGGAGATTGTCTGAAATAATTGAGGAATTCTCAAGCATAGCAATCAAATCTTGTGGACCAATAACCTTTGTACTGATAAAGGCTTTTTGTGTTTCAGATTGATTGTAAAAGTAGAGAATATCGTTGAGTGAGTAATAGCCCACACCAAAAGCTTCGCGCATTGTTTCAAGAAAATGCATGGCAGGAATATTTTCAAATCTGCCACTTATAACACCGACAACATTTTGCGTAAAACTCGGGGCAAGGTTTTGCTCGCGCGCCAAAGCACTTAAAGGTGCTGTAATGTCCTGGTTTTCTGCATAATAGCTAAAGAGCCTACTTGGGTCAAAAGCATAGGCATTTATAGTGCAAAGTGCAAAAACAAGTGTGAATAATATTTTTTTAAACAAGATACATCCCTTTTTTGACGTGATTCTAATTTGTTTCGGCGACTTCGTGCACGAAACCTCGCTGACAAGAGTCGTGGCTCTTGTTTCGCTCGCTAGGGAATTATTCCCACAGCCTTTGTTCGCTACGCTCACTTTTATACTATAATTTCAAATAGATAAAGTGTAAATTAGAATGGCGTGCCTTTATTAACAGTTACTTATTCCATGAGAATGATTGGCTAAAAGGACTGCTGAAATGCGATTCTTTTTGTAGCCACCAGTCTACGTCTTTGAGAAATGAAGAAAATGAATCAAGAAGAGAATGTATGTCATTCATCTTTTCTTTTTTATATATTATAACGGAATCTTTGTCAATAGTGACAATAGAAGAGCGCGTTTTACATACACCCATTTGTTTTTTTGCGTGTTCACTCAAAAATTCTTTTCTTTCAAAATCATCAAGTGGCATCTTGCCAAGTGAGGTTTTTGCAATAAGGTGAACTTGGTCTGGTGTGAAGAGTTCAACTTCTAGCACATCGTTATCTTTCCCATAAATAGTGAAAGTTATATGATGTTCAGAAATTTCTTTAGGCGATTTCCACTTTGTTTTTTCTTTGAGTAGGGTGATAAAATTATGAAATTGATGCATACTTTTCTCTACTTTTATAAAATTATTTTGAAAGATTTAGTCTTTATATACTACTTTTTTGTCAATAAATCAAGCAAATCTTGCGCTTGTTTATGAATAACTTTATCTTTATCGCTCTTGCCAACTTTTGGTATGGCTTCAAGTAAGGCCAAGGCTTCTTTCATTTTTTCTATTTTTATATAACAAAGAGCGCATTGATAAAGAGGGCGCGGGTCTTGTAAGCCGCTTCCTATCATTGCTAATTTATAGTATTCTATAGCAGCTTCATATTGTTCTTGTTCTTGCAAACAGCCTGCTAAACCAAGGCTAAAACGCGAATCCATATCGTCCATTTTGGTTAAAAATCTGAATATGAGTTCAGCGTCTTTGAAGTTTTTTGAAGAATACTGGGAGTGAGCAAGCGCGTAAGCAATTTCTAAATCATTTTGCTCCATATTCAATACAGTAGAGAGCTTTGCGCCCATCATCTTCGCACTGACTAAAGTAGTGTATTCTTCTACAGAAAGAGCCGTCATGTCGCTCCATTCTTTTGGCTTTTGTGTGTTTTCAGTTGACATAAAAACTCCTTGTAAAATAGGGTATGCTTCTAAATTCAAAGATTTTGTGAATTTTACAATGAAAATGGATTTTTTGTGGAATGGAGTGTATAAAACAATACATGACTGGAACAAAAAAGACATTTTTCAGCAGTAAAAACGCAAAAGAATGAATTTAGAAACATAGCCTTAATATTTATGCCAAAGATCTGGCGAGATTGATGTTCATAAGATCTTTTGCTGTGTCTACTTGTGTTTGAATTAATGCAATTTGTGCTTCTCTTTCGGCTAATTCTGTCTTGAGTGCGAGAAGAATTGGGGCACTGTTACTAAAATCCCAACCATAGTGCCTGTAACGCCAACCATGATGCGCTTCTTCATAATTAATATGTGAATTCAATCTATCAGCTGATGTATTTTCAAATTTATCAGCATAATCATGAAATACGTCTTTCTGCCAAGAATTCATGTCATCATAACGGTATTGCTCGTTAAGACTAGCCAGTTTTTTGGCAAGTTCAGCCATTATTATCATATAATTCTTTGTTTGTTCAAATTGAGTAAGCGTTTTTAAATCTACATCTAAAACAACAGAAGCAAATTCTAAGTCAGAAAGCACGGTGTCGCCTTTGAGAATAGCCATTGGCAAGAGTTTTTCAAAGCTGTCTTTAAAGAGAACTTGGTAAATATC
>CAYJHE010000052.1:0-11124 GCA_964369675.1 uncultured Desulfovibrionaceae bacterium
GAAACAGTATTTAAGCGAAGCTTAAAACTTTTTCGCAAATTAAAAAAAATAAAAACTGTTTTGCCACTCACTTCATGTTAACCGCACATGTTCGGGTTTCCAAAGGGGGCATGCCCCTTTGGTCGCCGAAGGCAAAAAAAGCCAATAACCCGCTTAGCGAAGGCAAAAAAATTTCCTTGCAAATAAAGCAAGTATATGTTAAAAACTTCGCTACAAATGTGAACAACTATTTAATGAAATCGAATTTAGGAAGGAAAATATGGAAACTACAATAGAATCCCCATCAACAGTATCAAAAAAGGTCTCTCTCAGCTTAGAAGCCGCTGAAGTAAATTCATATATAGACAAAGCTATCAAACAAATTTCAAAAGACGTGCAATTAGATGGTTTTCGTAAGGGCAAAGTTCCTGCGAAAGTTATTGAAAAGCGTTTTGAAAAAGACGTGTATGACAGAGCTAATGAGCAATTAGTTAATGCTTCTGTGCAAAAATCGCTTGCAGACAATGATTTAAGACCTATTTCACGCATACAATTTACTGAAATTGAAAACAATGAATTCGCTACTTTAAAGCGTGACACAAAATATGTTTTTGCTTTGAGCTTTGATGTTCTTCCTGACATTGACATGCCAAAACTTGAAGAAATCACTATAGACCAAGAAGAAGCAGTAGCAGGTGAAAAAGAGCTTGATGAATTTATGCACCGCATTCGTCAAACAGGCGCGCAGCTCACTGTAGTTGAAGAAGCAAGAAGCCCTGAACAAAATGATGTTTGCTTAGTAGACATTGTTGGAACTTTTCAAGGTGTTGAAATTCCTGGCATGAAGGGTGAAAACATCCAAATGCAAATCAAGGGAGATTCTCACCCACAAACAGAACAAATTGAAAAACTCATTCTTTCTATGAAGCCAGGTGAAACAAAGTCAGGCAAGGTTACACTTGATGCGAACTATCCTATAGCTGATTACAGAGACCAAGAAGTTGATATTGAAGTAAAACTTATTTCTATTTCAGTTGAAGAACTTCCTGAAGTTAATGATGAATTTGCGACAAAGTTTGGCTTTGCAGACGTTACACAACTCAATGAATTTGCAAAAGAAAATGTTCTTAATCAAATAGTACAAAAAATCAAAGCTGAAACTCAAACAAAATTATTAGACCAAGTTTTAGAAAAATTAGAATACGACCTTCCGCAATCACTTTTAGACGCGCATAAGAGTGAATATCTCATGGAAGCTCGCAATTTCTTGCAACAACAAGGTCAAGATCAAACACAAATCATGGAACAATTAAAATCCATGGAAGCAGAAGCTGACACTGAAGCAACTAAACAAGCAAAAGCGCAAACTTTCTTGCTTAAGTTAGCATTGCAAGAAAGTCTTCAAGTTTCTGAAAAAGAATTGCAAGAATATATAGTGCGTGCTGCTCGTGAATCAAATCAAGAGCCTCAAGCGCTTATGAACAGAATATTAGAATCTGGCGTTATCAACGATATACAAGACAGACTACTTGCTGCAAAAGCAATAGAAACTTTATACGAAAAAGTTCAAAAAAACATTGTTGATAAAGACGGTAAGCCAGTTGTAAAAGCAGAAGAAAACGCTTAATTTAATCTTTAACTAAATCTTTAAACAAAGCTCTTAATACCAAAAGGTATTAAGAGCATTTTCGCTTTTATGCGTAGTAATGTGAGCACTTGCCAAAAGGCATTAAGTGATTATTTTTAGTGAAGTAGTTAAGCATTGATTAAAACAATGAAATGCGTTATTTTTATGTAAATACTAACAAAGAGGAATAGAATTTATGAGTTACAATATACCTATGGTTGTTGAGCAAAGTGGTCGTGGCGAACGCGCCTATGATATTTTTTCTCGTCTTTTAAAAGACCGTATTATCCTTCTCAATACAGAAGTCAATGACGCTTCTGCTTCTTTAATCTGTGCTCAACTTCTTTTCTTGGAATCTCAAGATTCTGAAAAAGAAATCCATTTCTATATAAATTCACCCGGTGGTTCTGTGACAGCAGGGCTTTCTATATACGACACAATGCGCTTTATCACTCCGCCTGTTGCAACTATGTGCATGGGCAGAGCGGCAAGTATGGGTGCTTTCTTGCTTGCAGCTGGTGAGCCTGGAATGCGCTATAGCTTGCCTCATGCGCAAATCATGATTCACCAACCCTCAGGCGGTTACAGAGGCCAAGCAACTGACATGAACATACATATGAAAGAAATGCTTCGCACAAAAGAACTTTTAAATAACATACTTGCGCAAAATACAAAGCAATCTGTCAAGAAAATCACCTCTGACACTGAAAGAGATAATTTTATGACAGCAGAAGAAGCGTTAAAGTATGGCATTGTTGACAAAATATTAACTTCCAGAGACGAATTGAAGGCATAAGCATGGCAAATTATAACGATAGAAATGTTCACGAATGTTCTTTTTGCGGTAAAGCAGAAAATGAAGCAACACATTTTGTCACTCATGGGCATGTTGCTATTTGTGAATCTTGTATAAAGTCCTGTAATGAACTTTTAATACAGGCAGAACAACACGATACCTTAGAAGATGGGCAAATTCCACAACTTCTTACTCCGCATGAAATAAAGGCCAAATTAGACGAATATGTTATTGGTCAGCACAAGGCAAAGAAGGTTTTATCTGTATCTGTGCATAATCATTACAAAAGAGTATTTGCTTCCCTCACACAAAAGGATATAGATGCAGAGCTTCAAGAAGTGGAATTGGAAAAAAGTAATATCTTACTTGTTGGCCCATCTGGTTCAGGAAAAACGCTTCTTGCGCGCACTCTAGCAAGAGTTTTAAATGTACCTTTTGCTATTGCCGATGCGACAACCTTAACTGAAGCTGGCTATGTTGGTGAAGATGTTGAAAATATTCTCTTACAACTCTTGCAAAATGCGGAATTTGATGTTGATAAAGCTTCTCGTGGTATTATCTATATAGATGAAATTGATAAGATTTCTCGCAAAAGCGAATCAGCTTCACTCACACGCGATGTTTCAGGCGAAGGCGTACAACAAGCCTTGCTTAAAATTATCGAAGGCACAGTTGCAAATGTTCCGCCAAAGGGTGGAAGAAAGCATCCTCAGCAAGAATTTTTAAAGTTAGACACAACAAATATCCTCTTTATTGTTGGTGGTGCTTTTGTTGGGCTTGAAAAAATTATCGAACAACGTACACGCGGTTCAGGCATGGGCTTTGGCGCGAAAATTCATAGTAAGAAAGACAAGTCTATTGGCGAACTTCTCACTAATCTTCACCCATCTGACCTTGTTTCATTTGGCCTTATTCCTGAATTTATTGGTCGTGTGCCTATCTTGACTTATGTTGATGAATTGGACGAAGAAGATTTGATTCGCATTCTTAAAGAGCCAAAAAACGCATTAATTCGCCAATATCAAAAGCTCTTTGCTCTTGATGGTGTAGAGCTTGAATTTGAGCATAATGCTCTTTTAGCAGTTGCAAAAGAAGCAATAGAGCGAAAAACAGGCGCGCGTGGTTTGCGAAATGTCTTAGAAGTTATCATGCTTGACATAATGTATGATTTGCCTTCAAAGCCAGATTTAAAAACAGTTATCATTACAGAAGAAACTATTCAGGGTAAAGACCCGCTCTTTATTACCGATAATGCTGATGTGGAATATCCGAGTAAACAAGCTCTTTAGAAATTGTTCTAAAAGCCTGTAAAAAAGCTCTATTTCATACCATACAGCAAAGCTTAGCCTACTGCAAAGGACGTTTTATGTCATCAATAAACCAAGTAGAAGAAACACAAAACCTGCAAATGCCCTTCATGGCATTGCGTGAAGTTGTTATCTTTCCAAAAGCTATTATTCCGCTTTTTGTTGGGCGCGAGGCCTCTGTGCGCGCAATTGAAAATGCATTAACCTCCTATAATAAAAAAGTATTCCTTGTCACACAAAAAGATGCCACACTCAATGCTCCGCAAGCAGAAGACCTTTATTCTATTGGTGTTGTGAGCAGAATTCTTCAAATATTACACTTGAATGACGGCAGTATAAAGGTGCTTTTTGAAGGTTTGTACAGAGCAAGATGGTCAAGTCTTGACGACAGCACAAAGCCCTTTGGTTCAGGGCCTATTCCTTTAATCAATACGCATCCTTTGCCTGATCAACAGTGCGAAAATGAAGAAACAAAGGCACTTGTGCTTGCAAGCCATTCTGCCCTTGATGAATTTGCCAAGATAAATAAACGCTTCACTCAAGAACACAAGGCAGCAACTATTGGACTTAAAGAGCCTGGCCGCCTTGCTGATATGATTATGCCTCATCTCAAACTTGACTATCCTGTTAAGCAAGAAGTGCTTGAAATTCTTGACCCTAAAATTCGCCTTGAAAGAACCTTCTTCTATCTTTCAACTGAAATAGAAATGCTCGACCTTGAAAAAAATATCAAGAACAGAGTGAAGACTCAAATGGAGCAAAACCAAAGGGAATATTATCTCAACGAGCAAATTAAGGCTATCAACAAGGAAATGGGGCATGATGATGACCCTATGGCTGACTATAAAGAGCTTGAAGACAAGATTAAAGCAAAGAATATGCCAGAAGATGTGCGTGAGAAAACCTTGCGTGAACTCAAAAAACTGCGCACAGCAGGCACTTCTTCAGGCGAATATACCATTATAAGAAACTATATTGATTGGATTCTTGAACTGCCTTGGCTTGACTTAAAGCAAATCAGCATAGATATCAAGGAAGCAAAAAAGGTTCTTGATTCAAAACACTTTGGGCTTGAAAAACCAAAGGAACGTATAGTTGAATATTTAGCTGTGCAAAAAATGGCTGAAAAAAATAATGTTCAAGGATTAAAAGGCCCTATCCTCTGTTTTGTAGGCCCTCCGGGTGTTGGTAAAACAACGCTTGCACGTTCAGTTGCAGAAGCAACAGGCAGAGATTATGTGCGCCTTTCTCTTGGCGGTGTGCGTGACGAAGCAGAAATTCGTGGGCACAGAAGAACCTATATAGGCGCTATGCCGGGTAAAATTTTGATGTCACTCAAAAGGGCAAAGACGAATAACCCCCTCTTTTGCTTGGACGAAATAGACAAAATGTCCTCTGACTTTAGGGGCGACCCATCAGCAGCTCTTCTTGAAGTGCTTGACCCAGAACAAAATGCCACCTTTGCTGACCACTATATTGATGCAGACTACGACCTTTCACAAGTTTTCTTCATCACAACAGCAAATACATTAAGCGACATTCCACCTGCTCTTAGGGACAGAATGGAAATAGTCACTATTCCAAGCTATTTAGAAACAGAAAAATTGCACATAGCCAAGGACTTCTTGCTTCCAAAACAAATAGAGGAACACGGTTTAACAAGTGCGCAAGTGAAGGTTGACGATAGCGTTTTCCTCGATATTATAAGGTATTACACGCGAGAAGCAGGTGTGCGTACACTTGAAAGGCAGATAGCCACGCTTTGCCGTAAAGCCACAATGACACTTATTGAGGGCAAGAAAAATTCTATACGCTACACAAAGAGAAATCTTGAAAAAGCCTTAGGACTTAAAAAGTACCGTTTTGGCTCGCGCGAATTAGAAGCAAAGCTCGGTGTAGCAACAGGTTTAGCCTATAATGAAAGAGGTGGTGACATCCTTCACATTGAAACTGCTATCATGCCGGGTAATGGGAAAATCAATATAACAGGGCAACTAGGTTCTGTTATGCAAGAATCCGCTAAGGCAGCTTTTTCTTACTTGCGTTCAAAGTCAAACGAACTTGGGCTAAAAGACGATTTTTATAAAGAAATTGACATACATTTACACGTTCCAGAAGGGTCAACTCCAAAGGACGGGCCGTCTGCTGGTATCACTATTGCTACAAGTATTTCTTCGGCATTGTTAGGTATTCCAGTTCGAAATGACCTTGCCATGACAGGTGAAATCACACTTCGTGGGCGCGTTTTGCCTATTGGTGGTTTGCATGAAAAGCTTCTTTCAGCAAAAAGAGCGCAAATAAAGACAGTGCTCATACCAAAGGACAATGAAAAAGATTTAACAGAAGTGCCTGATGAGATTACTAAAGCTTTAGAAATCCTCAGTGTTGACCATGTAGATGATGTGCTTCCTCTTGCTCTTTGCGCGCAAGTAAAGGATATTTTTTCAAAAAGCGATATTTATATTCCTTTATTTGAACATTTGAAGCAAGATGAAAAAAAATCTGCAAAATCAAAAGCTTCTAAAGAAAAAACAAAAACAAAGCAATCTGGTTGCGAAGACAAAGAAGTATAGTTTTTGCAATTTTTGGATAAAAAATGACTACATACAAACTCTTGGCTCAAGACAAAAGAGCGCGTGCAGGTGTTTTAACCACTGCACACGGAGAAATTGAAACTCCTATCTTTATGCCTGTGGGCACAGTTGGCTCTGTGAAGGCTATTGCGCCTGACGATTTAGAAAATATTGGCGCGCAAATTATTCTAGGTAATACCTATCATCTTTACTTGCGCCCTAATGATGAGCTTATAAAAAGACGCGGCGGCTTGCACAATTTTATTAAATGGGATAAGCCTATACTCACTGATTCAGGCGGCTTTCAGGTTTTTAGTCTCAATTCTCTTACAAAGATGAGCGAAGAGGGCGTGCAGTTTTCTTCGCATATAGACGGCTCAAAGCATCTTTTCACACCTGAAAGTGTTATCAAGATTCAAAATAATCTTGGTTCTGACATCATGATGTGCTTTGACCAATGCCTTGCCTATCCTGCTACTCACGAAGATGCCAAGAAAGCTGTTGAAAAAACAACGCGCTGGGCAAAAAGATGCAGAGAAGCCTATCCTGCTGATATGGTTGATACAAAAGGGCAGCTTCTCTTTGGTATTGTGCAAGGCGTTACTTACCCAGATTTACGCGAGCTTTCAGCAAAGCAATTGATGGATATTGGTTTTGAAGGCTATGCTATAGGCGGTTTATCCGTAGGTGAACCAAAAGAAGAAATGCACACTTGTTTAGATGTGCTTGACCCTATTTTGCCTAAAGACAAGGCACGCTATCTTATGGGAGTGGGCACGCCGCTTGATCTTATAGAGGGCATTGCGCGCGGTGTTGATATGTTTGACTGTGTTCTTCCAACACGAAACGCACGAAATGGTACGCTTTACACTTCGCAAGGAAAAATCAATATCAAAAAAGCGCAATTTGCAGAAGACGATTCTCCACTTGACCCTGAATGCGATTGCTATACCTGCAAAACCTTTACAAAAGCCTATTTGCGCCATCTTTATGTGAGTAAGGAATTGTTGTCTTTCAGATTAAATTCTTTACACAATCTTACTTATTTTTTAAAGACAGTGAAAAAAGCGCGTAAGGCAATTTTTGAAGGCACTTTTGACAAGGTCTATGCTGAATATAAAAATCTTTATACAACATAAGTAGTTATCATGAAAAAACTCCCTGAACTTCTTGTTCCAGCTGGCGGCAGAGAACAATTTGAGGCAGCACTCATATACGGTGCAGATGCTATCTATCTTGGTGGCACAAGCCTTAATTTGCGCAAAGCGTCTCAAGGTTTTGATGATGCTGCGCTCAAGCAAGCCGTAAGGGAAGCACACGCAAAAAATGTACAGGTTTTTTATACATTAAATGCCTTGCCCTTCAATGCGCAATTAAGTGAAGTAAAGCAAAGATTACAAATGCTTGGCGAATGCGATGATGCAGAAAGGGTAGACGCGCTCATCATTGCAGATACTGGTGTTTTTGCCTTAGCGCGTGAAATCTGTCCACATATAGATATTCACCTTTCAACACAAGCGCATACAGTCAATACAGAAGCAATCAAATTTTGGCAAAAACAAGGCGCAACAAGGGTGAACCTTGCGCGTGAACTCAGTCATGAAATGATAAAGGAAATAGTTACTTCTGTAGATATTGAATGCGAAGTCTTTATGCATGGCGCTATGTGTCTTGCTCTCTCTGGTCACTGCCTTTTGTCTATGTGGGCAAATAATAGGGTAGCAAATCACGGTGCTTGCTCTCAACCATGTAGATTTCAATACAAAACAAAAGAAATAACTCTGGCAGAAAGACCTGAACACAATGGAAAAGTTTCACTGCACGACACAGCAATACATGTCACAAATCCTTCTAACAAAGAAGAAGTGCTCTTTATAGCAGAAGAAAATGATGAATTTTCAACTATTTGGTCGCCGCATGAACACTGTCTTATACGCTATATTAACTATTTGACACAGCTTGGAGTTGCTTCGCTCAAGATTGAAGGAAGAACAAAAAGTCCGAGTTATGTTGCGCAAGTGACTGATATATACCGCACTGCTTTAAACAGAAGCCTGCTTACAAGCGAAGAAAAAAAGAATTTACCCTATAATTATAAAGACCTTATCAAGGAACTTTCTTCAGTTGCCACAAGGCCTCTTTCAACAGGCTTTTTCTTGCCAGAAAGAAGAATTGAAGCAGAGCCTATGGCTCCTATAAATGATAAAAATCAAGAAAAAAAGATAGTTGGACGTGTGGCAGAAAAATTGAATGACACTTCTTGGCTCATAGATGTTCGTGCAACTTGGTATGATGATAAAGAAATTCAACTACTTGTACCAGGTTATAAAAGACCTTTACTAGGAAGATACACTTTAGAAAATCACAAGGGTGAAAAAACCAGCGTCTTACATCCAGGAATGAAGGGTGTTTTACACTGCCAAAATGAAAATATGTCTCATATCTCCGATATACCTGACAATATTGAAAAACTCTATATACAAAGCATAGAAACACAAACATAGTAATAACTAAAGTACCTCATGATAAAAGCTTCTATCTACCTCATATCTTCCATTTCTGTTCTAGGAACAGCTATCATTGCGCCTGCTATGGGGACTTTAGCTCACTATTTTGCTGATACAAATCAAACACTTGTAAAGCTCATTCTCACAATACCCGCAATCTTTGTTATCTTCACTTGTTTTTTTTCAACCTTGCTTGCAAAAAAGTTTGGTAAAAAAAATATACTCCTACTTTCTTTGTTTATCTTTGGCGCATCTGGCTTTGCAGGCGCTTTTGCAACAGATATTTATACAATGCTTTTTTCGCGTGCTATGCTTGGTGTTGGGCTTGGCTTACTCACACCAATTTCACAAACCCTCCCTGCTGACTTTTTCACAGGTGAAGAAAAACAAATTACCTATGCAAGAGCTGGCTCTTCTATAAGTGTAGGAAATGTGACCTTTGTCTTGCTTGCTGGTTTTTTGGCTACCTATTCATGGCGCTATACATTTTATATTTATCTTGTTGGATTTATAGTGTTATTCGCAGTTTTTTTCTTCTTGCCGCGTGAAGCAACTATTGTTGAAAAAAACGAAGAGCAAGGCAATCAAGCTCTCAATCCATCTGTCTATCTTGTTGGTATTGCACTCTTTCTTTTTATGATTTCTTTTTATGTTATACTGACTAATCTTGCCATAGTTGTAGACAAAAGAGACATAGGCAGTCCAAGGCTTGTAGGCTATATTATTGCTACTAATAGTTTTACTTCTTTCTTTGTTTCTTATAATCTTGTCAAGATTCGTAAATTTTTAGGCAAGTTTGTCTATAGTGCGATTCCTTTATTTCTTTTCTTTGCACACATTCTCATTTACTTAGCCTCATCCGCACCTCTGCTCTTTCTTGCAATGATGTGTAATGCCTTAGCTCTTGGGCTTATTATGCCACTTTCTTCTATTCTTATTTCTGATATGTCAGGTAAGAGTAATATGGTTAAGGGTATGGCAGTAATGACGGTTTCTATATTTCTTGGGCAATTTGCTTCGCCCTTTATTTCAAGCTATTTGCCAAGTTTTAAATTTCTGGCTCTTGAGAAAAGTGTAGGTGATATTTTCTTCACTCTTGCCTGTGTTGCTTTTACAACTTTTCTCTTTTCTTTGTATGTTATCTCGCGTAAACGGCATTCCAATTTATGATTTTCTAAATAATTTTTAGATTGATTTTAGAAAATATCAATGCTATCTTTTTTAAAAATACTTATATCTATGAAATCAAGCTCGTACAGGAGAAAGCGTATGAAAAAAATTCTATCAAGTCTTGCTCTTATTCTATGTTTGGCTATGCCAGCATTTGCAGAAGAAAAGGCAAGCCAAATAGCAGACACACCAGCAAAAACCTTAGACAGAACTACAGCAATCACAATAGAACACGAGGGTTCTGACACTCTTGGTTCTGCTTTATACATGAAATTAAAAGAACGCTTTAATGAATCAAACCTTTTTTCCTTAGAAGATAAAGATATGCCAAAGTTCAGAATACTTCTTTCTACAGTAGCTGAATTTAAAGACAGACCATATGTTGGTTCAGCATATTCTGTTGTATGGGTATTTTCACAAAGTGAAGGCACATTGAGACACTATATTTCACGCGAAGTAGGCGTGCTTACTCAAGAAGACATGGACGCATTGGTCACAAAGATTTTAGAAAAAAGTGATGGTTTGGCTGTGAGGTATGCTTACTTATTTCCCAAAAAATAAATAATCTAAATGGAAAAAAGCTATAATTCTCTAATTATAGCTTTTTTTATGCAATATTTGAAATTTTGCGCCACTATTTTCTTGACAAGTTAGTTATGACAAACTATATAGATATCTACACTATTAGAGGTTAAAAAATATATGAAGAAATTCTATTATATATTCTTGCTCACAGGCTTCTTGTTTTTTATGCACGATTTGAGCCCTGCACAAGATTCTTCAAAGGCTATGTCTCGCGAGAAGATAAAGGTTGTGGCTACCACTTTTCCTATTTACGACTATATACGCGAAATAGTAGGGCAAAGTGAGACTTTTGATTTGTCCTTGCTTGTTGATAATGGCATAGATTTGCACAATTTTCAGCCCTCAGCCAGCGATATTGCTGATATTTCAAATGCCGATTTGTTTATTTATAATGGCGGTGATTCCGATGTGTGGGTACAAGAAGTTCTTGAGCAAGCATTGAATAAGGATATGAAAATAATCAACTTAATGTCAGGACTTGGTGCGAGATTAAAAGTAGAAGAACTTGTTGACGGCATGGAAGAAGCTAGTCATGAAGGGCATGCGCACGCAAAAAACATTCACAAAGAACATGAACACG
>CAYJHE010000052.1:11224-13483 GCA_964369675.1 uncultured Desulfovibrionaceae bacterium
GGACATGCAGAACATGTAGTATACGATGAGCACGTTTGGCTTTCTCTTATAAATTCTATGCTTATGATTGAAGAAATTTCACAAAAATTACAGGCTATTGATACTGCAAATGCTTCTTTATATGCAAAAAATACAAGTGTGTATGTTCAAAAGTTACAAGCATTGCATGAAAAATACACAGCTCTTTTCAAGCAATCAAAGAGAAATACAGTGATTTTTGCCGACAGATTTCCTTTTCGTTATCTTGTTGATGATTATGGTATAAATTATTATGCAGCTTTTCCAGGCTGTTCTGCCGAAACAGAAGCAAGTTTTGACACAGTAATTTTCTTAGCAAATAAGATAGACGAACTTGCTATAAACAAGCTTCTTATCATAGATGATGTGAGTAAGAAACTTGCCCAGGCTATTGTGAGAACAAGTGAAAAAAGAAATGCTGAAAGCTTGAAGCTCAATTCTCTGCAAACAGTTACACAAAAGGAACTTGTAGAAGGGATAAGTTATTTTACTGTTATGCAAAACAATCTTCAGACTTTATATAAGGCTTTACACTAAGATGGAGCAAATAATTTGCCAAAATTTATCAATTGGTTACAATAAAGTAGCCATACAAGAAGACATCAATTTGTGTATAAAGCAAGCGGATTTTCTTTGTATTATTGGAAGTAATGGAATTGGTAAGACTACCTTTATGAAGACTTTGCTTGGTTTAATTTCGCCCCTTTCAGGAAGTATTAAGCGAGCAAAGGAAGTGAAATTTAATACTTTTTCTTATTTACCACAGCAAACTCAAAGGCAAAAAGACTTTCCTGCTTCTGTTTGGGAAGTTGCGCTTTCAGGGCATATAGCTAGGCATGGACTGCGTCCCTTTTACACAAAGGAAGAAAAAGCTAAGACTATGCAATTGCTTGAAAAAATTGGTATTGATTCTTTAAAAAACACATCATATAGCAAGATTTCTGGCGGGCAGCAACAAAAAGTGCTTTTAGCAAGAGCGCTTTCGGCTTCAAGCGAGCTTATATTTTTAGATGAGCCAACTTCGGCACTCGACCCTGAAACAACGCATGAAATGTATAGACTTTTTGAACAATTAAATAATGAAGGAATCACATTTGTATTGATAAGTCATGATATACAAAATGCTCTTAATTATGCAAATAAAATAGTACTTTTTGATGAAAATGTGCAGTGTTTTGACAAAGAGCATTATCTTGAAAAATACTGTTCTTGTGTTGTGCATACAAAAGGGGACGCGCTCTTATGATGAATGAATTAGCCCTTTATTTTTCCTATCCCTTTGTAGTGTATGCTTTTATTGTAGGTATTTTAATTGCTCTATGCGCTTCATTGGTTGGAACATCACTTGTATTAAAGCGTCTATCCTTTATAGGCGATGGCTTATCGCATATAGCTTTTGGCGCGATTGCAATTGCATCTGCCATGAAACTTTCAAATAATACTATTCTTGTTTTTCCTGTGACAGCCCTTGCTTCTCTTATGCTCTTACATGTAGGGGAAAACAAAAAAGTCAGTGGTGATGCGGCAATTGCAATGATGTCTGTAGCTTCGCTTGCCATTGGTTATATGGTATTAAATATCTTTCCCGTAAGTTCAAATATAGCTGCTGATGTGTGTACAGCACTTTTTGGCTCAACTTCAATTCTCACGCTTACAGAGCTTGATGTCTTGATTTGCCTTGTGCTTTCGCTCTTTGTTATCTTGGTATTTGTCTTGTTTTATCATAAGATTTTTATTGTGACATTTGATGAGTCGTTTGCAAGAGCAAGCGGGCTTAAAACAAATTTCTATACGCCGTTAATTGCTATCACAGTTTCAGCTGTAATTGTTGTTGCAATGAACTTGGTTGGCTCGCTTCTTATTTCTGCATTAGTGGTGTTTCCTTCGCTTTCAGCTATGCAATTATTTGGCTCTTATAAGCGTGTTGTCTGCTTTTCAGTGGTCGCTTCCATTGTTTGTGCCGCTATTGGCATGCTTGTTTCTATACTTTACGCGACACCAGTAGGTGCAACTATCGTTATTGCAAATGTGATGGTTTTTTGTTTTTGTTATGCTTTAGCTAAGGTTTTGAAGGGATAAGGGTTTTTCTTTATTTTATTTTTTAGGAAGCCATGCTTGTCGTATGGCTTTAGTTAGCAATGCTTGTCGTATGGCTTTAGTTAATAGCCATACTTGTCGCATGGCTGTAGCTTCGCTCGCCATACTCACAATATTTTTTATTTGATTTAAGCAAAGTTTTCT
>CAYJHE010000053.1:0-13257 GCA_964369675.1 uncultured Desulfovibrionaceae bacterium
TTTTAATTTCCACCGCATTTAATACCTAGTGAAGCTAAGTTATTGGTGGCGGTGTGGGTTTTCATTATAGCATATAATTTCTCTTTGAACAAATAAAAAGAGAATTAGATTCACGTGAAGCAAAAGGCACGTCATTCCAATTTGTCTATTTGAGTATCTTTAATATGACTTTAAAAAACAATGTGAACGTAGTGAACATGTAGCTTTCTTTTTATTCGCAGATTGTGATAGCTACAAGAGAGGGTATACATTTTTAAAGCGAAACAGTATTTAAGCGAAGCTTAAAACTTTTTCGCAAATTAAAAAAATAATTTCCTGCTTTAGCCATACATTTTCGCTTAACCGCGCAATATTCGGGTTTCCAAAGGGTAGTAACCCTTTGGTCGCCGAAGGCAAAAATAAACAGGAGAATAGTGTACTTCATAATTATTCAAAAAATCAAAATGTATAAAGATACACTCCTACACGCGGCAAAAGAAGATAGTGCACAAAGTATAAAAGCATTATTGAAAAGAATGTAAGCAAAGCTAAAAGTTTTTGCGCATGCATGCGTGAAAAAACAAATAAAATCAAGGAAAAGACAATAAAATATATGCCTAACCATGAAAGGTGCGGTACATGTAATAAAAGTTCAAGAAAAGCAGGTGAAAAAAGAGCAAGTGTTTCAGGGTAGAGGTTTTTTAATTGTGGCAACATAAAGATTGTCATAAATAAGAGCGATATACACAAGAAACAAAAAGCTAAAAACACAAAGAAATATCTTTGTAAATTTCTTGAAGTGCGCACAAAAACCTTTGCCATAAAAAGAGAAAAGCAAGGAAGAAGTATGAGAAGATGCCCAAAAGAAAGATTTGGCAAGGCAAGAAAAAGAAAAGCAAAGACAAAGAAAAATGAAAGCATGAAAAGAGATGAAGAAGCTTGCACACAAGCTTTATATAAAGATTTTTCTGCCACACGCTTATCAATTGCATGCGCATGCCTTGTTTCAGAACTTTCATCTGCGATTTCAACAACTTGCCCTGTTGCCTTTAAAGAAAGCTCTTCAATTGTTTGCACATCAAAAGAAGAATCACACAATTCACGCATTGTTTTTGCGCGTATAAGAAGATAACTTTTCTTCTTCTTTATCAAGTTTTGTAAAAAGCTTTCCTTGTAATTAGCAAAAAGCGGCAAATAGAGAAAAGGAAAAAGGAGGAGCAAAAGAAAAATATATTCTATTTTTATGTTAAACCAAGAAGTTAGAGGATAGTTCAAGAAAGACATTTCAAAAAGTTTTTCCACATAGGCGTGTTCATTTTCATAATATAAAAGCATATAATATGAACCTATAAGTATGAGAAAAAGCGTGAAAGGAAGTAGTGCGTCATTTTTAAAAAGTCTTGTAATATCAAAGCGCAAGAGAAGAAAAACTATGCCGACACCAAGTGGGAGGATAAAGGCAAGTGCGCCATTTGTGAAGACAGCAAGAGTCATGAAGATAAAGGCAAAGAACAAAGAAAAGAAAGCAGACTTTTTCAACCATGCCTTGAAGAAAAACACAAGAGAAAAATTGATAAAGGCTGCAAAAAGAAAATCAAATTGAACTATTTGCGTAAAAAGTAAACATAAGGCGCTAGAAAAAAGAATGCAAAATGCTGCACAAAATTCCTCTTTTTTGACTTTAAAAACAAGGGCAAGACAGATTTGCGAAAATACAAAAAGAAAAAAGGAAAAAGCAAGTGAAAGAAAATAGATATTTATACTGTCTGGCACAATAAGGTCAAGCGCGTTCAGTAAAAGCATAGGCAAGATAAAGACTTTTGCATACAAACCTTCTGCTAAGGCAGGAACATAGAAGTTTGCGCTTTCTTGCATATAGGCTAAAGCGCTATTATATTCAACTTCTATAGGAAAAAGAGCTCTTTGTGTTGTTGCAAGCGGAAAAAGCAAGAGCAAAAAGAAGAGAAAAACAAAGAAAAGTGAAAGAGAACTTGGCAAAGCCTTGCTTTTTTCAAGCACAAGCTCTTCTTGCATTTGACTGTATACTATTTCTTGACTGGCAAGGCTGTTAGCCAAAGAATTTTCTGACTTGCCATCTTTTGCCTCTTCATTATTCGCAAGTTCTTGTATAGACGAGTTTTCTTGAGATGACTTTTCTTTTTCTTCTAAAGCTTTATCTTTTGCCTCTTCATTATTCGCAAGTTCTTCTGTAAGTGGGCTTTCTTCTGTATGTGACTTTGCTTCTGTATGTGACTTTGCTTCTGTATGTGACTTTGCTTCTGGCGCACTTTCTGAAGGTATTTTTTCTTCTATGACTTGCTCAAGAACATTTTCTTGAGCATTTGTAATATTTTCTTTTATTTCAGTGACGTGGAAAGAATTATTCTTTTCATCTGTCTGTTTTAATTCTTCATGTACTTTTTCTTGAGCTATACTGTGTTCTTCATCTCTATCTGTTGGCAAGATATTTTGGCTATGTGTTTCATTTTCAACATTTTTTTTCACATCTTGATCTTTATTTTCATTCGTATTCATATATAGCCTTTATGCCAACTTAATCATTTAAATTTAAACTTTGCTCAAGGACAGCAAGTAATTCT
This sequence comes from uncultured Desulfovibrionaceae bacterium, assembly GCA_964369675.1. Classification (GTDB taxonomy): domain Bacteria; phylum Desulfobacterota; class Desulfovibrionia; order Desulfovibrionales; family Desulfovibrionaceae; genus CAYJAZ01. The sequence continues at coordinate 2,580 of CAYJHE010000053.1, forward strand.
TCTTGACTTGCTGTAGCAGAGCCAACCTTTCCTACAACAATACCTGCGGCAAAGTTTGCAAGCACACAAGCATCAAGTAAGTCAATATCAACAGAAAGCGCAAGAGCTATGCTTGCGATAACAGTATCACCTGCGCCGGTCACATCAAAAACCTGCTGGGCAGTTGTTGGAATATGCCAAATCTGCTCTTCGCTGTTTTTTTGTGAAAACAAAGCCATACCTTGAGGCCCTAGTGTAGTTAATATATTATCGAGATTTAATTGCGACTTGAGCGCAAATCCTGCTTGCTTCACATCTTCTAAGGTATTTATTTTCATATGTGAAAGCTCAGAAGTTTCCTTTTGATTTGGTGTGAGCAAATAAGTATTTTTATACAGATCTTTGTTTTCAGGTTTTGGATCGGCAAGGATTTTCAACTTCAAACCATTTTCATTTCTGAAATTTGTAAGAAAGTCCATCAATTCTTGCGTGACTAAACCCTTTGCATAATCTGAAACAACAACAATATCAAAGTTTTTCAATTCGTGCTTTAAGAGTGAGATAAACTCTTCTCTTTTATTTTTTTCAAGCTTTTCAGAACTTTCTTTGTCCATGCGAAGCATTTGCTGACCACGAGCAAGCACTCTTGTTTTTATTGTTGTCACTCTATTTTCAAGCGCAAGGAAATGAGAAGCGATATTTTCTTTTTCAAAAAGCTTCTTCATACGCTTTGCTTCATCGTCTATACCTGTAACACCAAATATAGTAGCAGAGCCGCCAAGCGCAACAATAGAGCGCGCGACATTGCCCGCGCCGCCAAGCATTTCTTTGCTTTCTTCAATTTTTACTATAGGAATAGGCGCTTCTGGCGAAATGCGAGTTGAATCGCCAATCAAATAGGTGTCAAGCATGAGATCGCCTATAACTAAAACCTTTGCATTATTAAACTTTTTGACACATTCCTTATAATGTAACAAAGCACTATTATTAATTTCTACTTTTAACATGTATTTCTACTTTATCATATTTTAATAAATGATTCTGGCACGCAAAAGAAAATGAAAAGTCATTTCATGTTCACATGCACTCTGATAAAATTTAAGCCAACAAGGAAAGAATGTAGTTTGAATAAGATGTCGGCTCAGGCACAGTGCCCAATTTTTTTAATTGCGCTGCATCTATATAACCCATTTTATAGGCAATTTCTTCTAAGCAGGCAATTTTTAATCCTTGTCTTGTTTCAACTGATTGCACAAAGGTATTTGCATTAATAAAAGATTCTGCATCAGAAATATCAAGCCACGCTGTTCCACGCCCAAGCACTTCAACCATAAGCCTGCCCTTTTCTAAATAGAGCTTATTCAAGTCGGTGATTTCTAGCTCACCTCTTTTTGAAGGCTTAAGTTTTTCTATATATTCCAAAACATTATCATCATAAAAATACATGCCTGTCACAGCATAATTTGTTTTTGGATTCTTAGGTTTTTCTTCAAGAGAAATTACCCTTCTGTTGCTATCAAAATCCACTACACCAAAACGCCCTGGATTAGCCACATGGTAACCAAAAACAGTAGCCCAGCCATGCCTTTGCATAGAAGCGTTCAAAAGTCTGCCCATACCTTGCCCAAAGAAAATATTATCGCCAAGTAAAAGGCAAACATTACTTCCCTCTATAAAGTCCTTTGCACACCAAAGCGCGTGGGCAATGCCCTTTGCTTCTTCTTGAACAATATAAGTAAAAGAACAACCAAATTGCGAACCGTCACCAAGCAAAAGTTCAAAAGCACTCACATCTTTAGGTGAAGTGACAATAGCAACTTCACGAAGACCTGAAAGCATCATTATAGATAAAGGATAATAAATAAGGGGTTTATCATAAATTGGGAGCAATTGCTTATTTATCGCATTTGTAATAGGAGCAAAACGTGAACCAACACCGCCGGCAACAATAACACCTTTCCAATTTCTACTCATAATTCCACCTTTATTTCAAAGTTAACTAGCCTTCTTATCATCATATTTTAATGTATTTTTCTGAAAATCCCACAAAGACATAAAAAATAAGAAAGCATGCTAAAAGAATACACGAAAAGCAAAAAAAGTAAAAGCATTTTTTCGCAGGCTTGTTTGAATAAAAACTTTGTTATTTCAGATTATTATATTTTTTTTCTCTTTGAAAGATTTTTCATTTCATACTTTTTCACTCTATCCAAATAATACTCACAACTTAAGAGTTGACTAAAATGAAGAATAGCTATATTGATTAGTACTACACTAATTAAAATCACATTCGGAGTTTTTTTTGTGAATCAAAAAGAAGCATCAGCACCAAAATTAATCAAGTTGGCATCTAAATCTGAACATGTCAGCTATTTTCAACCAATGCTACAAAGTTTAGCCAAAAACAATGAACTCAATGAAGTCATAAAGAACTGCGTTAGTAAGTCTTGTGACCTTCTTGATTCAGGTGTTGCCCTTTTCCCAAATGATTTTTGCAAAAAAGACGACACAGCAAGTGTGAGAGCAGAATTTGAAGCTTTATCAGCAGAAGAACTTGTAAATATTGACGAATCTTTTGCTCTAGCAGGGCGCATTATAAGCAATCGTTCCTTTGGTAAGGTGACCTTCTTCACCATACAAGACAAGACAGGCAAATTGCAATGCTATGCTGAAAAAGAAAAACTCGGCTCAGAAGACTATTCAAACTTTAAGAAATTCGATATAGGTGATATTGTTGGTGTTGAAGGGACTTTGTTTAGAACGAAAACAGGCGAACTCACACTTTCATGTAACTTTGTAAAATTACTTACAAAATCTTTTAGACCTTTACCTGAAAAGCATTCTGGTCTCACAGATACAGAAACACGTTATCGTCAAAGATATGTTGACCTTATTGTTAATTCTAAAACACGCGATATTTTCCGCAAACGCTCAAAAGTTGTGCGTGAATTTAGAAGATTTATGGAAAATAAGGCCTTTATTGAAGTAGAAACTCCAATGCTGCAATCTATTGCTGGCGGAGCTGCTGCAAGACCCTTTGAAACGCATCACAATGCCTATGATATTCCTCTTTATATGCGTATCGCGCCTGAGCTCTATCTCAAAAGGCTTCTTGTAGGCGGTTTTGAAAAGGTTTTTGAAATCAATAGAAACTTCAGAAACGAAGGTGTTTCCCCTCGCCACAACCCTGAATTTACTATGTGTGAATTTTATTGGGCATACGCAAACTTTGAAGACCTTATGGATTTAGTTGAAGAACTTTATGCCTATCTTGCTTTAGAAATTTGTGATTCAACAATAATTAATTATCAAGGCACTGAAATTGACCTCACTGCAGGCACTTGGAAAAGAATCACTTTTTACGATTCTCTCAAAGAAATCGGCGGTCATAATGATGAATTTTTAAACAACATTGAAGCAGTGCGTAAGTATGTGCGTGATCGTGGTGAAAAATCTACAGACACCGAAAGTTTAGGAAAATTGCACGCAAAGGTTTTTGATTTAGATGTAGAGCATAAATTAATTCAGCCTACCTTTATTTATCACTATCCTATTGAAATTTCACCACTTTCAAGAAGAAACAATGAAAGTCCTGAACTTGCAGACAGGTTTGAACTCTTTATCACAGGTAGAGAAATGGGCAATGCCTTCTCAGAACTCAACGACCCTATCGACCAAAGATTGCGTTTTGAAGAGCAGATGTCACAAAAAAATGCTGGTGATGATGAAGCTCATCCACTTGACGAAGATTATTTAAGAGCCTTAGAATACGGCATGCCTCCAGCTGCTGGTTGTGGACTTGGCATTGACAGAATGGTTATGCTCTTAACCGATTCTCCAAACATTAGAGAAGTTATTTTATTCCCATTACTTAAGCCAGAAGCATAGCCTTATACTCTCATCATCAAGGAAGAAATATGAGCTTTGCCCTCAGAATTGCCACAAGATATATACGCGCCAGAGCAAGTCAAGCATTTATTTCGCTTATTTCCATACTTTCCATTTCAAGCGTTGCTATAGGCGTTGCCGCTCTTATTATCGCTATGAGCGTGTATGCTGGCTTTTCTAATGATATAAGAGAAAAAGTGCTTGGCGCAAATTCTCATATCATGCTTTTGTCTAATAACATAAGATTATTTGATAATTTAGAGCCTATTCTCGAAAAAATAGACTCTGTTAGCGAAGTTCAATCAGCACAGCCTTTTTTATACACAGAAGTGATGCTTTCTTCAACAAATGGCGTCAAAGGTCTTGTATTGCGCGGCATAGACCCAAGCGAAACAAAAGAACCTATAGCCCTACTCAAAGAATTAAAGCAAGGCTCTATTAGCGATTTAAAGCAAGAATCAAAAACGCAAGGCATTATTATTGGGCAAGAACTTGCAACTAATTTGGGCCTTTACCTAGGAGCAAGGGTAAACCTCCTTACTCCCTCAGGGCAATCAAGTGCAGCAGGTTTCACACCAAAGATAAGCACTTTTAAAGTTGTGGGTGTTTTTAAAACAGGCATGTATGAATACGATGCTTCGCTTGCCTTTGTGAGTTTAGAGGCAGGGCAAGACCTACTTGAAATACCACGCGGCAGGATTTCAGGAATTGAAATTCTTGTCAAAGATCCCTACAAAGCGCCAGAAGTGGCAAAAATCATTCAAAATGCTGTAGGACCTGAATTTTATACACGCGACTGGACAAGTATGAATGCCAATCTTTTTGCTGCCTTAGAGCTTGAAAAAATAGGCATGTATCTAGTTTTGATTATGATTGTCTTAGTAGGCTCTTTTTCTATTATCACATCACTTGTCATGCTAGTTATGGAAAAAACTAAGGATATTGCTATCTTAATGAGTATGGGCGCAAATAAAAAGATGATACGCTCTATTTTTATTTTTCAAGGCACGATTATAGGTTTTATAGGTGTAAGCATAGGTACAGTGCTTGGTTTAACGCTCTGTTATATATTAAAAACTTATGAAATAATAGAACTTCCTAAAGGTGTTTACCCAACTGACACCTTGCCAGTGCTTGTATTGCCTTTAGATGTATGTATCATTGTTTTTTCAGCTCTCCTTCTTTGTTTTATTGCAACCATATACCCATCAAAAAAAGCGGCTTCTTTAGAGCCTGCAAAAGCATTGAGGTATGAATAGGAAAAATATGCAAGAATTGCTTTATCATATAGAAAATCTTTCAAAAATTATTCGTACTGAAAATGAAGAGCTTGAAATTTTAAATAACATCAATTTAAAAATTTTTTCAGGTCAAAGCATTGCTCTCACAGGTGCTTCAGGTTCAGGTAAGTCTACCCTATTACACATTATGGGCACTATAGACAAGCCAAGTGACGGAAAATTATTTTTTTTAAATAAAGATTTAACAAAATTTGACGAAAAAGAAAAGGCAGAGTTTAGAAATAAAGAATTGGGCTTTATTTTTCAATTTCATCATTTATTACCAGAGTTTACGACAGTTGAAAATGTTGCAATGCAAGCATTAATTTCAAATATGCCTTACAAAGAAGCTATAGACAGAGCAAAAAATCTTCTTGTAAAAGTTGGCTTAGAACACAGATTAAACCATAAAGCAAACACACTCTCAGGAGGCGAAAGGCAAAGAGCCGCAATAGCTAGAGCCATTTTACTTGAGCCCAAAGTCTTGCTTGCTGATGAGCCAACAGGTAGTTTAGATGAAAAAAGTGGATCTAACGTAATTGATTTGCTTTTAAATTTAAATTGTGATAATAATATCGCACTAGTAATTGTAACCCATAATCAGAAAATAGCGAACATGATGGGACAAAGTCTTGAATTAAGAACAGGAGAACTCTATGATTTTTAAAAAGAATCTCAATAAGTATCTAGTATCACTAGCACTTATTGCCGCAGTCTTCCTTGGTGTTCATGTAACACAAGTGCAGGCAGCGGAAAAGTCCGTCCTCTTATCAGATTTTAAATTCAATTTAAGCCAAGAATATCAAAGTTATCGCAATAACTTTGAAGCTGAATTGATTAAAAGTTTGAGAAGCAGGAATTTTAACGTCAGAACAACTGACGTAGCACCACAAAATAACGAAAGCGCGCACGCATTGGCATACACAAACAATGCTGACGGCGTTATTTATGGTGATTTTTCTCAAATTGGCAATACTTTTGTCATTAACGGCTATTATGTGAATGTAGTAGGAAACTCACTCCCTCTCCAGTTCAACTTTCCTACCACTTCAAGTCTAGCAAGTATCACAGATTCTATTGCAAGCAAAGCCACACAAACTCAATCTATTGAGCCATTGGCAGCTGGTGCGATTTCTGAAGTACGCATAGAAGGTGTTCAAGGTGTTGACCAAGACCTTATTCTTTCACGCATGCAAATTTCAGAAGGCGACTTTGTTTCAGAAGAAAAGCTCAATGATGACATACGCCGAATTTGGGGTACAGGTTACTTCAATGACGTAAGCGCTCGTATTATCGAAGAAAACGCACGCAATATCTTAGTTATCAGTGTTGTTGAGCGTCCGCGTATCACAGAATTACTTGTAAACGGTTCTGATGAAATCGACATTGACGAAATCGAAGAAGTGCTCACAACACAAACTGGCTCTGTTTTGAACGACAGTATCTTGGTTGACGATCTTGAAAGAGTGAGAGAACTTTACCGTGAAAAAGGCTACTACAATGTTCAAGTTGACTATGTTGTCACAGAAAGAGCAACAGGTACAGCAAGCCTTGTTTTCAATGTAACAGAAGGCAACCTACTTTATGTTACTGATATTATTATCAATGGCGTAGAAGCTTTAGACACAGATGACCTTGATAAATACCTTCTTGTCAAAGAAAGAAAATGGTACTCCTTCATCACAGGTTCAGGCACACTCAAAGAGCAAGACCTCGAAAGAGACACACAAACAATCACTGCATATGCTGTAAACCAAGGTTTTATTAACGCATCTGTAGACGAGCCTGAAATAACCTATGCTGAAGACGGCATTATTATTACCTTCAACTTAACAGAAGGTCCACGCTACAAGCTTAATGAAATCAACTTTGCAGGAAATCTTATAGATTCTAATGAAGTTTTCTATGACATTATTGCTTTAGATGAATGGAAAGAAACAAACCAATACTTCTCCTTAAACACATTACAAGACGACGTGAAAAAGCTCACCACTTATTATAACGATTTTGGTTATGCTTTTGCACAAGTTCAAGTTCGCGACAATCCAAATCCTGAAACACAACTCATTGACATCACATTTTTCTTAAATCCAAATGAAAAAACCTATGTTAACAGAGTAAATGTTGAAGGTAACTATAAAACCCGTGACAACGTAGTTCTTCGTGAAATGCGTTTAGCAGATGGCGACCTCTATTCAGGTTCTAAAATAGCTCGTACAGAAGAACGTCTTTATAAAACTGACTACTTCTCATCTGTTGAAATCACTCCTCAGCCAACTGACGACCCAGCCTTAGTTGATTTACTTGTAAAAGTTGAAGAAAAATCAACTGGTACATTGACAGCAGGCTTTGGTTATTCAACCTATGATGGCTTTGGTGTTTCAGCTGGTATTTCACAAAACAACCTCTTTGGTAAAGGCTATAAAGTTGGCTTAGACGGCTATATTTCTGGAAAAGACATGAATATGACAGGTTATTTCTGGAATCCTCGCCTCTATGATACAAATCTTGGTATTGGTGTAAGCCTTTATGGTGTTGACCAAGAATGGATTGAATACGATAAAAGCACTATTGGTGGTAAGATAAGCCTAGGCTATCCTTTAGGTGAATATACTTACTTATCAGTATCTTACAGATTAGACAACTACGAAATCTCTGAAGTTTCAAGCACTGCTGCAAGAAGTATTAAAGATTATGAAGGCAACAATTGGGCTTCTGTAATTTCTGCTTCTATCACAAGAGACACAACAAATGCTGTTTTTGACGCATCACGCGGTACAAAGGTAAAAATCACTGCTGAATACGGTGGTGGCTTCCTTGGCGGTGACGATGACTTTGTCAAAGGTATCTTTGAAATCGGTGGCTATTATGCACTTGCTGACGACCATGTTCTTCACGCAAGAGGTACTATAGGTGCTGTGTTTGAAAATGGCAGCGATATTGTGCCATCATTTGAACGCTTCTATATTGGCGGAATGAACACAATTCGTGGTTATGAATACGAAGAAATCTCTCCAAGAGATCCACTCACAGGCGATAGCATTGGTGCTGACAGAGTTTCTTACGCAAGTTTAGAATACATCTGGCACTTCAATAGAGAATTTGGCTTAGCACTTGTGCCTTTCTTTGATATTGCAACTGCTATCGACTCTGAATATGAATCAGACTTCTTTGGAAAAGTGTATATGTCTACTGGTTTAGAAGTTCGTTGGCGTTCACCAATGGGTGACCTTCGCTTTGCTTACGGTTTCCCACTTTCTGAAAACGTAGACGGCAAAAAACGTGATTCAGGTAGGTTTGAGTTCTCTATGGGCAGAGCCTTCTAAATTCTAAATTCATTCTTTTGTGTTTTTTCTGCCTCAAATAAATTTTTCCCTTCGGTCATGTATGTTTTGATACACTCCACTCAGTGAAAAATTCATTTTCGTTGAAAATTCCACAAAATCTCTGAATTTAGAGGCAAGTAAATAAAACTATAATTAAACAATCAAAGGCATGTATAAAATACATGCCTTTGTACTATCTAAAGACATAAAGGTAAAAGCAATGGCAGAAGACAATAAAATTATTTATTCTATGATTCGTGTATCAAAAAAACACGGGCAAAAAGAAGTTTTGAAAGACATTTCACTTTCCTACTTCTATGGTGCAAAAATTGGTGTGCTCGGGCTTAACGGTTCTGGTAAGTCCTCACTTCTCAAAATCTTAGCAGGTGTTGACAAGACTTTTGATGGTGAAACAGTGCTCGCGCCTGGCTTTACTATTGGTTACCTTGAACAAGAACCACTTGTAGACGAAACAAGAACTGTTTTAGAAATTGTGCAAGAAGGTGTGCAGGAAATCATTGATATTGTAAATGAATTTAATGCCATCAACGAAAAATTTGCAGAACCTATGAGCGATGATGAAATGGACGCACTCATTGAAAAGCAAGGCAGAGTGCAAGAACTTATGGATAATAAGAATGCATGGGATTTAGATTCTCGCCTTGAAATGGCAATGGATGCTCTTCGCTGCCCACCGCCAGACACACCTGTTTCTGTTATTTCAGGTGGTGAACGCCGCCGTGTTGCGCTTTGCCGCCTTTTATTACAATCACCTGACATCTTGCTTCTTGACGAACCAACTAACCACCTTGACGCTGAATCCGTTGCGTGGCTTGAACAATTTCTTTCCACATTCCCAGGCACTGTTATTGCTGTCACCCACGATAGATACTTCCTTGACAATGTAGCTGGCTGGATTTTAGAACTTGACAGAGGTCGCGGTATTCCATGGAAAGGCAATTATACCTCATGGTTAGAACAAAAAGAGGCCCGCCTTGCACTTGAAGATAAGAAAGATGATGAAAGACAAAAAACCCTTTCACGCGAATTAGAGTGGATACGCATGTCACCAAAGGGCAGACAAGCCAAGGGTAAGGCGCGTATCAATGCATATGAAGCTATGCTCAGTCACGAATCTGAACGCCGTTCAAAAGAGCTTGAAATCTACATTCCTCCTGGACCACGTTTAGGTAAGAAGGTGCTTGAAGTTGCTGATGTGTCAAAGGCAGTTGGCGATCGCGTACTTATGGAAAATGTCAACTTCATTATTCCGCCAAACGCTATTGTCGGTATCATTGGGCCTAACGGTGCTGGTAAGTCTACGCTCTTTAAAATGCTTGTAGGCATTGAAGAGCCTACATCAGGCACTATTTCACGCGGTGAAACAGTTTCTTTTGCCTATATCGACCAGTCACGTTCTACCCTCACTCCAGGCAAGTCTGTCTATGAAGTCATAAGCGAAGGTGCGGAAACCATAAAGCTTGGTTCACGCGAAATCAACGCGCGTGCCTATTGTTCGCGTTTTAATATTCAAGGTGCAGACCAGCAAAAAAAGGTAGATGTGCTTTCAGGTGGTGAACGAAATAGAGTGCACTTAGCACAAATGCTCAAGCAAAATGCGAACGTCATTCTCCTTGACGAACCAACAAACGACCTTGACGTCAATACTATGCGTGCACTTGAAGACGGTATAGAAAACTTCGCAGGTTGCGTTATGGTTATAAGCCATGACAGATGGTTCTTAGATAGAATTGCAACACATATACTTGCCTTTGAAGACGAAGGTAAGGTTGACTTCTTTGAAGGAAACTTCTCAGAATACGAGCAAGATAAAATCAAAAGAGTTGGGCATGCTGCCCCTACTCGCCCTAAGTTTAGAAAATTAACGAGGGATTAGAAAGAATATAATATTTTCGAGAGGGGAAAACCACATTTTTCTAAGAAAAATGAGTTTTTCCCCTCTCGAGCTCTCCCCTTTCCTTAAAAAGTAATTGTGAAAACAACGTAAGCTACGAATAAAAAATTATAGCACACCAACTTTTCATACGAAGACGCTAACCATACAAACAGGCATTGAGAACTTTTTAGCAAAGCTAAAAAAGTTTTCAATACAGCGCGAAAAATTTTGCGAATGAATTTTGCTTGACCGGCATAAGAAGCAAAATTTTTGTGTTGTCATAAAATATTGTGCAAAATAAGATATTT
>CAYJHE010000054.1:0-13016 GCA_964369675.1 uncultured Desulfovibrionaceae bacterium
TGCTAAGGTTTCCAAAGGAAATTATTTCCTTTGGTCGCCGAAGGCAAAAAAAAGTAAAATTCTTATAAAATCTTGCTTAAAAAAGAAGCATCTTTGCCAAACCGCTAAGGCAAAGATGCTTTTTTTTTCTAAGAATACAAAGCTTTACAAGGAGTGAGAAAAAAAACTTTTGTATTCTTACATAAGGCAATAATATATATTGCATTAAGGTGATTTTGTGACAGAATAAGAATTGTTCGTTTATTCTACCAAGTTGGAGGTAATATTCTTACTATAGTTTCAACAATCTATAGCAGAGTTTGCAACTTCATACAAAGCTAAGTGATATATTGTGTTATTATAATAACTGTGCTTGATATTTTATGCAAGATTTGCTTGCTTTAAAAATGCTTAAGCCTATTGTGAGATCACTTTAGCTGTTAAACGTTTTTTTATCATAAATATACTTAGTTCGTTGCATGTACTGTAAAACACTCTACAGCCTGCAACATTCTTGTTTATAAGTTGACTATAAAATTATAGTGACGAATATTTCTCTTCACGGCTATCAAGAAAAATATCCATGTAGGTTATTTAGAAGTTAAAATCTTATTTTATTGTTACTTATAAAACGCGCTTCTATGGACAATAATTAGATTCTATGTTGGAGTTCTCCTTATTGTTTTGCTGTTCTTATACTTATTTTAAAGAACACATTCTTGCCGCGTTAAGGATTTGTTTTACATTTATACCAACACGCTTACACACATCTTTTGCTCGTTATCTTATGTAATTCCGAAATATCTGCTGTATAAGATAAGAACTAAGAAATTTATAGGAAAATTGATATTTTTATGGTTAATTTTGTTTTCAGTTTTTTTGATATTATGATGATTTAAGCATATCTTCAAGTTGTTTGTAAGTGATAATTCCTATTTCATTATAGACTTGTTTGAGTTTTTTATCATAGATAATATTTCGAGGAATTGCCATAACCTTATAAGATGCTGCAAGTTCTTTACTTGCATAATAAACAGGGTAGTTTACATTTTGTTCTTTGATAAATCTTTGTAAGCTTTCTTTGTCTACATCAACTGAGAGCCCAATAATGAGGATTTCATCAGCAGAATATTCTTTTGTTATTTTTACAAAATCCGGAACTTCTTTTACACAAGGAGGACACCAAGAAGCAAAGAAATTTACAAGTATTAATTTGCCTTTATTTTCATTTATAAGAGAGAGAAATTCGCCTGTATCAATGTTTTCAATTGTTTGTTGGCTTGCTAGTTCTTCTGAATAGGCCTTTTTACTTTCAAAATGAAAAGAAAATGAGAATACTAAGAAGAAAAGCAAGAAATATATATTAAACTTTTTCATAAAACTATTTTTATCCTTGTAATATGAAGTGGCTAAGCATTAAAACTTTTCTATTTTTTCAATCCTTTTTAGATGTCTGCCGCCTTCAAATTCTGTTGAAAAGAAAGTATCAACAATACTTAGTGCTAGTCCTTGACCAACAACTCTTGCTCCTAAGCAGAGAACATTTGCGTTATTGTGCTCACGCGTTGCCTTTGCTTGAAACTCATCAGTGCATAAAGCTGCTCTTATTTCATTATGTCTATTTGCAGCTATACTTATGCCAATTCCAGTTCCGCAAATCAAGATGCCAAAGTCTGCCTTTTTATCCTTAAGTGCTATTGCTACTTTATGTGCTGAATCAGGGTAGTCAAAGGAGTCTGGAGTGTAAGGTCCATAATCCTCAACTTCCATGCCTTTGTTTGTTAAATGTTTGATAATCAATTCTTTATAATCAAGACCTGCATGGTCAGAGGCAATTATAATACGCATGATAAAACCTTTTTTAAAATTAAAGTAATTAATCTAAATATTGAAGACGTTTGTTAATCATTTTTTCGCGCATGCCTTCATGCTCTTTTTTAAGGATTTCTAGCTTTTCTTCAATATTTGCTGAAGCGATAATATCTTTTTGCCTATCAAGTTTTTCTTTTTGTTTTTCTAAATTTTTCTTTCTTGTGTTGTAGAAAGAATCTGAAATTAACCAATATAATTCTTCTATAACAGTATAAACACCAAGAACAGTGTTTTTATAAAGTGTAGAAAAAGCTAATTCTTTTGAAAAAAAAGCCATAATACTTCCTTTGTATACGCCTTACACGCCTCTACTTGCATTACACTCAATATGTACAATTGAGAATGAATACTAGTATTAATTATAAAATAATACATTTTCAAAAAAGGTCAACATAAAAAATGACTTTTAAATTTTTTTTTGAGACTTAGGCATTGTTTGATTATTCAATTTATGCATTAACTTATTAATATAATATGAAATAAAAAATATCAATATATAAAAAGAAATTTCTATAAATATTTTTTAAAGCCCTTATTTCATATAAAATAAGGGCTTTAAAAATGAGCTTTACTTTTAAATTCACTGGCGCGAATTAAAAAAACTACTATTTCTTATATCTTACCAGACTTTCTTTCTTTGTTCGGCAAGAGCTTTTGCTTGTTCTTTAAAGTCTGCGAATCCAGCTTGATGAAGAGCATCTAAGACTGTTTCGTCCCAATTCCATGCAGCATAAATCGCTTTTTTATGGAAAGTTGCTCTAAATGATTGTGTTTTTGCTCTTGCCTCTTCTTCTTTCGGAGTTCCTAAGACTTTGCGTAAGTCTTCGTGTAGGCGGGCGCATTCGTCTTCATACCACTCTCTAAGGTCAGCAGGAGTTGTGTATTTTTTCAAGATATGTCCATAGCCTTTTTCTTCAAGAATCTTTTTGTAATTTGCAAGATGTTGTTCTTTAAGCCATGCACCAAGTTTTGATGTATCTAATTTGAGTGATTCAACTTGAGCGACATCAAACTTTGTTTGATAATAGGTGTCAGGCACAACAGAAGCTGAGCAAATACCTGCAATAGCCACAAGTCCGCGAATAATAAGTGAATTTGACACACCTTGACCGCAGAAGCCGACTTTTTTACCAAACTTCTGACCTGTAAAGATAGTACAAAGAATAGCCCATACAACAGCAGGATCTTCTTCATCGTAAATATGCGCAAGAGCAGCATTATCTCTGTCTGTTCCAAGCACCATTTGTGTCATGTCGTTTGAACCAATAGAGAAGCCGTCAAACTCTTCAATAAATTGGCGAGCCAGAATTGCGTTAGAAGGAATTTCAGACATTTGAATAATCTTTAATCCGTCTTCGCCAGATTTTAATTTGTGCACACTGTCAAGGTAGAGCTTCATTGAGCGCGCTTCTTCAAGTGTACGCACAAAAGGAAGCATCATTTGAAGGTTTGTGCCACCGTATACGCCACGAGCAAGTTTGAAGGCTTCAATTTCCCAATCGTGGATTTGACGTGAAACACCGCGCCAGCCAAGCATTGGATTGTCTTCAAAGGCTTCAAAGAGTGAGCCGCCAAGTAAGTTTCTGTATTCATTAGACTTAAAGTCTGTTGTACGATAAACAATTGGCTTGCCGTAGAAGGCCATAGCAAAGAGTGCGAGTGACTGTGAAAGTGTTTGTATATAGTGTTCTTTACCGTTTCTATAGCCGCGTGAACGAATGATTTCTTTAATCTTAGCAGGTGTAGAAATAATTTCTGTTATTTCGTGTTTCATGCCTGATTTGATAGCAACTTCATTTCGTATATTGGCAATTGCTTCAATAACATTTTGAATGTATTCTTTAACTTCAACTTGTTGTGTTTTATATTCAATTTCACTTTGAATAGAAGCTCTTCTTGCATTTCCTTCAGCGGTATTTGGAAGGAAAGCCAATTCTTCTTCAAAACCATAGACAATGCTGATATGGTCTTTAACATGGCGTGAAGTTCTGAGTGTATCTAAGTGTCTTGTTGCATTTTCAACGTGCTCATCGAGTTTATATTCTAATTCTCTGAGGCTTCTTTGTTGCGCTAAGACTTGTTCAGCTCCGTTTACATCTTGATTTGCAAGAGCAGATATTTGTGCGTTTAATCCTGTAAGTTCACCTACATATTCACGCAATTTGAGGTCTAAGCTGATGAGACCTAGTTGGTATTGTTCTTTTGCTGTTTGTGTGACTTTTTTGCTAAGTTCTGCCAGACGAATGTCAACAAGCGATTGCAAGGTGCCATTATCAAGGGCTTCAAGAGCTTTTGGGTGCACACCAACATTGCCGAGCATAAATTCTGCACGCAATAAGCCAACTTCAAAATCTTCAACTTGACGTAGACGTGAAAGGAAGAGTGCTTGGTTGACGTCTGCCAAAACAAGACCGACCTTTGTGTTTGTTTTTGGTAGCTTAGCAAGGTCCATTTCACCGCCAAGCTCTGTGAGAGGAAGAAGACCTCTGTAAACTCTGCCTAATGTTCCATCAACTGTGACATCAAGCCCGTCTAAAGCGCGAAGAGATTCTGCTCTTTGTATGCCTATAACAGCGGCAATGCCAAGCTCACGCGAAGTGATAGCAGCATGTGAAGTATCACCGCCAACATCTGCTAAGATAGCTGAAGCAACACGCATGCCAGGAACCATGTCAGGGTCTGTTCTTTCTGCTGCAAGAATGTCGCCCTTAGTGATTTTATTGAGTTCTAAAGCTGAACGTAAGAATTTTACACGTCCTTGGCCAGCACCGCGTGAAGCGCCATTTCCTTCAAGTAAGATTTCAGCATTCTTGAGTGCTTTTTTATCTACTTCAAGTCTACGCATGAAGATAGTGTCAGGATGTTCTTCAAATTCTTCATTCCAGCGTGTTTCAGGGCGTGCTTGCACAAACCAAAGCTGTTCTTTGGCATCTATACAAAATTCTGTATCCATAATCATGCCGCCGTAGGCATCAGTGATGAGGCGCACGCATTTTGCAATTTGTTCTGCTTGTGGAATTGTGAGTGACCATTTATAGATTTCGCTTTCAGCAACTTCTACTTTCTTTGTTCCGCCGTATTTTTCATCATATACAATCTTCATGCCTTTGTGCCCAAGATTGCGTATAACAACTTCGTGCTTGTCGTCACGTTGGTAGACATAGAACTTATCAGGTGTGACCATACCGCCAACTATAGCTTCGCCAAGTCCGTATGAAGCATCAATGCTGACTAAGTCTCTTCTTTCAGTACCACGGCAGCCAGTTGCTGTGTCAGCACTAAAGGCAGTTCCAGCGATAACAGGGCGAATCATGCGCATCATACAAACAGAAAGGGAGGTGTTTTCAATAGCCCATTCTTGCTTTGCTTGTAATGCTAGTTCTATTTCGCCTGTTTCTTCTGCTCTTGTTATACCATCGCGAATGGCTTCTCTTCTGTAGGTCATTGAGCGTAGGTTGTAAGCTGAAGCGCAGTCCCAGTGGTAAGCAAGTTCTACACTGTCAGGGCCTACCATGTTTAAATAGGTGTCCTGAAGACCTGCAAAGGCTTTTTTGCGTGAATCTTCGCCGGCAGCAGAAGAACGCACGGCAACAGGCACATTTTCTTCGCCTGCTTCTTTGCATATAGCCATATAGGCTTCACGAACAGCTTGCGCAACTTCCTTAGGCATTTCAACAGAGAGTATAGCTGATTGCACTAAGACAGAACGCTTTCTGAGCTGGTCGATTACTTCTTGTGAAGTAGCAAAACCCTCAACAACATTATTTACAAACATACGAAGAGGGATTTTTTTCGCACTTTTTTCTTGTTCGTCAGCAATTCTTATTTCTTTTGCAAAAGTACGAACGAGTTTTTGTAAAAATTCGGAATCTTTGTTAATTTCTGGGTCATTCCAGTCAATTCTTGAATATTCTCTTTCAATGGTAGCACGGATAAGTGCCGCATTTACCTTTGTTTCATCAAGTAATTTATGAAAACATATTGAAGAAATAGCTCTAAATTGAGGAGATTGTACTCCTGCAACCTCATGAATGAGTGCTGTATTATAGTTTTTTCCGCCTACAAGCATTTCTGCTTCTTCGCCTATTGCCTTAATTTGAGCACCGGTCAGGATAAGTTGTTCTTTTAATTGCTCTACTGAAAGTTGTGGTCCTTTCGCCCTTGTAGCCATTTGCTTCCTCCAAAAAATATTTTCAAAAAAGAAATAAAACAAATAAAACTGTGCAATTAATGCAAAATCACTGTAAAACAGATATGTTCATTCGTCAACTAAAAGTATTTTCACTAACTATCTAAAAATATTAGATTAAGCTTTTTTCTTTGTTTCAGATTGGAATATTTTTATACTATATTGATAAAATATATATAAAGTGTGTATAAAAAAAAGGCATGGATTTCTCATCTATGCCTTTTTTGTGTATGTATTTATAAAACTTACTTAACTTTTTTGCCACATTGAGGGCAGAAGAGCGTATTTTCTTGGATTGGGTGTTTACAATCTTCACTTTTGCAGAGTTTTGGTGCTACTGAAAGTTCGATAATAAGTTCGCCTTCTTTTACAGGAACCATTTTACGCGTTGTTTTATAGTTCGCTTTCTTGATGACACGTTTAACAACTCCAGAAGTAGTTGAAAGTACAGCCTTTTCTTGTTTCATAATAGAAACATTGAAAAGTTCTTGTCCTTCTTTGACTATATCGCCTTCCTTGACATATACAACCCATAAGTCACCATTGCTAGGTGCAGCAACATGATTTGGGTTTGAAGGGTCAGCCATTTCAGAACCAAGTTTGCCAGTTTGAGAAACTTCTGAAACCTTAACTTCATGAACCATAAATTCAGAATCGTAGGTATAACGAACAAGAGCCATTCCTGTTTCTGGTATTTGGCGGATGGAAAGTATGGTCATTTGGTGAGGTTTGTGCTTTGAATCTATAAAGTTAAGAGTTTTGTCTTGCTCAAGTCCTTCAAACCATACATCAAGAGGCAAGTTGTTTGGATCGCCATATTGCTGCACAAATTTAAAGGTTTTAAGAGCGTCACCAGGGTGATTTAAGTAGAGTACAAGTTCTTCGTCAGTTGGTTTTCTATGCAAAGCTGCTTCTAAAGCTTTTTGTTCTGCTTTTATGTTCATGTCTTTTAAGTGCATGAGAGGAGAATCTGCAGTTCTTTCTTGTAAAGCTTCTTTATAGCTTTGACCAAAGGCAGACTTATAGACCCAATCAGCAGGGAAGCCAAGTGGAAGCTTTCCAAACTTGCCTAAAAGAAGGTTTCTGAAGGCATCATTACAATCTTGGTAGATGATTAATCTGTCTTTTTGTATCTTCTTAGAAAGGTCTTCTTCTTTTGTTGTAGAAACTTCCTTCATAATAGAGAGCAGACGTGCCACTTCTTCATCGCCGCCACGTTTATATGCGCCTGTGATGCCTAAGAAAGCTGTGTTCCATGTGATTTGCGAACCAGGTGTAACATCGTGGTAGCGCACAATCTTACGCGTTGCAGCTAAAAATTCAAGCATGGAAGGCAATAAATGTATGTAGCCTTGCTTCATTGCGCCTTCTTGTGATGAAGAAGTTGCGCCGCCAGGCATAGCGTGATGAATAGCATTATAGTCAGTGCCAAGGAAGTATGGTGAGCAATATCTGTCGTAATAAGGCATGAATTGTTTTGCAACAAAGTTTGCTTTGTTTATTGCTTCATTATTTAAGATATTATCTATGCCAAATTCGTCTTTAATATAGGCTGCTGTAGATTGAATATCACCTTGACCATAAGAACGAACAGTTGAGCCAAGTGCTGCATCAATAATATGACAACCAGCTTGCGCAGCAGCACCTACCGCTGGCACAAAGAGACCGTCAGTATAGTGTCTGTGATAGTGCAAGACCAAGTTAGGGTATTTTTTATTGATAGTTGAAACTAAGTCGCGCATAAAGCGTGGTGAGCAAATGCCTGCCATGTCTTTGAGACCAAGTATTATTTGCTTTGAAGCTTTATTTGCTGAAACTCCAAGTATCTTACCTATGGATTCAAGAAGATAGTCAGTCACACCTAGATAATGGTGAACATCAAAGTTTTGTGCAACAGAAATAGAAAGAGCAGGTTCAAAAACACAGTCTTTACGGTTTAACACCACTTCTGCCAAAGGAAGCATATTATCTATATAGTTAAGGAAGTCAAAGCAACGCATGACGTGATAATGGTCGCAAATCATTTCAGCAGTTTTGTTCATGACATTACGAGGTTGTGGATTATAGCCAAGAACATTTGTTGAGCGCACAAGCAATTGCTTCAAAGTTTTTGGAGCAAAGGTATTCCATTTATGCGCTTCTGTGAAAGGATAGGTCATGTTAGCAAGCATGTTCATATGAAAATGCGCGCCGCCGCCATTTTCAATAGAAAAGAGATTTGCATTGTCTAAGAAAGGCCCAATGAGCTCGTCTTCGGCAAGGCGGAATCTGTTACCGTGGTTTGACTGAGTCATATCACGCGGGCTTGTGTCAGTAAAGTGAACCTTTTTAGAATCGCGTATAAAGTCAAAAAGGGCAGTTCTGTCGCCTTTTGGATAGTCATTTGGAACAAGTTGATCTTCTGTTGGATTATCAGGTAAAACAATATTATACTCAGGCATTCTTGGCGTTGTGGAAGTGCGGTATTGACCAAGTTCTACATGTGGATTGTAGCCACGAGCTGAAATTTCAGCTATGAGGCGTGAAAGCCTTTCGCCTTCTGGTGGCATATCTTGGTAGTTGAGTAGGCCTTTTGTATCTCTGATGAAATTTGTGTCAAAATTTGCATTGATAAATTTATCTTGCTTTATGACATGCTTATAGAAAGGAATTGTGGTTTTAAGACCTGAAATAGTGTATTCACGCAGAGCTCTTTGCATGATTCCACAAACCTTATCCCATGTTGAACCATAAGAAATAAGAAGAGAACCAGCTGAATCGTAATTTGAAGGAAATTCATAACCAGCTGAAATGTTTGAATCAAGTCGTATACCAGGACCACCAGGAGAAACATAACGTGTGATTATGCCTGTGTTTGGTGAGAAATTGTTTTTTGGGTCTTCCATATTAATACGAAGCTGCATAGCAAAGTTTAAAGGCTTTGTTGTTTTTTCGTTAAATGGAATTTTCGCACCAAAAGCAACGGCAATCTGCGCTTCAACTAAGTCAATACCGTAGCGAGATTCGGTTATGCCGTGTTCTACTTGTAGACGTGTGTTGATTTCAATTAAATAAGGCTCGCCTGCATCGGTGACAAGAAATTCAACTGTAGCAAGTGAATCATAACCAACGTGTTTAATGAGGTCACGAGAGTATTTTTTTAATCTTTCACGAAGTTCAGGTGTTATGCCTGACCAAGGAGAAGGAGTTATTTCAATAAGTTTTTGGTGATTACGTTGAACAGAGCAGTCTCTTTCGTCAAAAGCAAAGACATTACCATGCTTATCGGCAATAACTTGGATTTCGATGTGGCGAACTGATTGTAAGTATTTTTCAACAAAAAGACGTGGATTACCAAAGGCAGCTTCTGCCATTGTTGAAGCTTTTTCAAAAGCGTCTTCTAATTCATCTTCATTTGTTATAGCAAAGATACCGCGACCACCGCCGCCGCCTTCTGCTTTAAGCATAACAGGTAAGCCCATTTCTTTAATCAGTTTACGCGCTTCAGGAATGTCAACCGCGCCTTCTGAACCAGGAACAACAGGCACGCCGATTTTTTGTGCAAGATTACGAGCTTGAACCTTGTTTCCTAAAAGGTTCATGGCTTCTGCGCTTGAACCAATAAAGACTAAACCTGCTTCCTTACATTTTCTTGGAAAAGCATCGTCTTCTGAAGCAAAACCCCAACCAGGGTGAATAGCAACAATTTCATTTTCAATTGCTTTTGCAATGATAAGATCTATATCAAGGTATGAATTAGGATCTGTACCAAGTAATAAGAGTTCGTGTGCAGCAGAAGCAGCAGGAGAGGTTTTATCTACATCAGTAGCCGTCATTATGGCAACACCATTTAATCTTTCCCTGATAGCACGGCATATTCTTCTTGCAGGTATACCCCTGTTTGCAACAAGTATGCGTTTGTGTTTAAGTTCTGCTAGTACCTCATTAAAATTCTTACCTGACATAATTATCCCCACTCGTCATAATTTATATTATGATTTACATAATGCCAATGCATATAAAATGTTGAGCATTATATAAAACTGTTCAAAACAAAAGCCTTTTTTAATCTATGTCTTAAAATAAGCGTAAAATTAAAGAGGGCGTACTCTTCCACTTATAAAAGTTCTTGTGCCAAGGTCAGTGTCAACAATCAAGGCACCAAGAGAATCCTGATTGAGTGATATTTCGCGCAGAATACCTGTATAAGTAGTTATTTGATTATTCTCTTCATCATAATCAAAGTCTTCAAGTGCTAAAGCTTCAACAAGAGAAATTCTTTCATTTTTAAAAGCTAATACTGAATTTGATTGTTGCAGTAAGTTTTTTTGTAAGAAAAAATCAGTACTTGTATTGCTGATATTGGCAACTTGTTCTTGTTTTGCCTTTTCTAAGGCTTTAGAAATGTAGCACAGATATATTGAATGCACAAGTCTTTGCCAAAGGCTGTTAATAATAAGTTTTTCAATGTTGAAAAAATTGGAAATATAGCTGGCTTTAAGTGCTAATTCTGCTGAATTTTGAGCAAAATCAGGCGCAGATAATAAATTTATGCCAATTCCACATAAAAAACACTTGTTTTTTTCTTCAAGCAATATTCCGCCGCATTTAAAATAATCATTATAATGCTTTATCAGAATATCATTCGTCCATTTTATATAAAATTTGGCATCTCCCCCATGTGGGCTGAGAAGATTTTTTTCTGAAAAAATATTTCTTAAGGCAGAAACAAGTATGCCGCCTACAAGAGGAGCACTTGCTTGAGAAGAAAAAATACCGTCAAGAGGCAAACGTATTGCAGCGTAAAGGTTGCCTTTAGGTGAATTCCAAGACCTGCCTACTTGCCCTCTGCCTGAACTTTGAGAGCCAACAAGAACAGAATCCCATTCTTTTAAACTTCCTTCTTCATAAAGCTTGTAGGCAATATCCAAGGAGGAAGTAGCACTTTCAAGCGAATAGCAGGTGAAAGCTTTATTTTCTGTCTTATCTTCATCTGTATAAAATCTTTCTTTAGTTAATGAATCCAATATATTGTCTCTTTTGTTCATCTTAAGCCTATCTAATCTTTATGCCTTGTGATTTCAGCTACTTGAGGAAGGTTTCTCACCTTATCAATGGTTTGGTAGAGCTGTACAACATCACGCACTTCAATAATCATTTCAATTTCAGCCTTGCCGTCAAGCTGTGAAGCAATCATAAGAGAATCAATGTTTACGTCTAGTTCAAAGAGTACTTTTGAAATAGCAAAGAGAGTTCCCTTTTCATTGAAACAAATAAGATGTATACGAGCTGGGAAAGGCTTTTCAATAACTTCTTGATCGCTCCACGCAACGCTGATAAGCCTTTCTGGCTCAAGCTCTTGAATGTGAGGGCAAGAAAGAGTGTGTACAATAATACCGCGCCCACGACTAATAAAGCCGACAACAGAATCACCAGGAAGAGGAGAGCAGCAATGTGCAAAACGCACGAGCATGTCGTTTTGTCCTTGAATAACAACAGCTTGTTTCTTCGTGTCCTTCTGTTCTTTATGCGCTTCAGCCTTTAATTGCTTGTCTTTAACATCTTCGTGTTTAACAGCCTTACCTGTAAGCTCTAAATAGCGGTTAATAATCTTTCTTGGGGTGATCTTTGTATAACCAACCTGTGAAAAAATATCATCAACTGATTGTAAACCAAGCTCAGGAATTAAAAGCGCAAATGAATGGTCTTTAATGGTTTTTGTGAGGTTAAAGCCGTGCTTACGCGCTTCTTTTTCAAGCATTTCTTTGCCAAGAGCAATGGAAGCAGATTTTTCTTGTGTATTGAGATAATGCTGAATGCGCGAGCGAGCCTTAGAGGTTTTGACAAATTTAAGCCAGTCCCTGCTTGGATTTCTGTTTTTATCTTGAATAATTTCAATGGTATCACCGCTTTTTAAAGGCGTTGAAAGAGGGGTAAGCTTACCATTGACCTTTGCGCCAACACAGTGATGTCCAATATCTGAATGTATTAAATACGCAAAATCTACAGAAGTAGATCCCTCTGGAAGCTCCTTTACTTCACCCCTTGGAGTAAAGACATAGACTTCGTCTTTAAACAAGTCTAGCTTGAGTGAATGCATAAATTCAGTTGAATCTGCTTCGTCTCTTTGTCTGTCTAATAGTTCTCTAAGCCATTGGAATTGCGGAGCATCTTGAATTTTCTTGTCTCTTTCCTTATAGAGCCAATGTGAAGCGACACCGTGTTCAGCAAGATTATGCATTTCTTCTGTTCTTATCTGTACTTCCAGTCTTTCGCCTTCTGGGCCGATAACGGTAGAATGCAAGGATTGATAACCATTGGCTTTAGGCATGGAAATATAGTCTTTAAAACGCCCAGGCACTGGTTTCCAAAGCGCATGAACAAAACCAACTACTGCATAGCAGTCACGAACATCATTCACAATCACGCGAAAAGCAATGATGTCGTGCATTTCATCAAGTGTTGTTTTTTGTTCTGTCATCTTTTTATAGATGGAATATCTGTGCTTTATTCTACCAAAAACTCTGCCTTCAATGCTATTTTCATCAAGAATTTTATTTAAAGAAGTGATGACCTTAGTAATGAGTTGGCGTTCTTCCATCTGGTTTTCGTCAAGCCATTCACTTATCATATTCCATGCATCTGGATGTAAATATTTGAAAGACAAATCTTCAAGTTCCAACTTAAATCTATGCAATCCTAAACGGTTAGCTAAAGGTGCATAAATATCCATTGTTTCTTGAGATATTCTTATTTGTTTATGCGGTTTTTGAAAGTCGAGGGTACGCATATTGTGCATTCTATCAGCAAGTTTAACAATAGGTACGCGCACGTCATGACTCATGGCTAAAATCATTTTTCTAATGTTTTCAGCTTGTTGTTCTTCTTTTGTGTCAAAATCCATTATGGAAATTTTTGTCACACCGTCAACAATATCAGCAACTTCTTCGCCAAATTCTGTGTCTAATTCTTCAATATAGGCTTCTGTGTCTTCAAC
>CAYJHE010000055.1:0-2681 GCA_964369675.1 uncultured Desulfovibrionaceae bacterium
ATGAAAGTGGCTATGGCTCGCATCCTATTGTTGTAAAATTCTTTATTAATTTAGGAAAAAAAATGAATGAGGACAGATTTGTTCATGGCGAAAATGCAAAAAAGAATAAACCGCTTTACGAAAGATTGTATACATAAAATATAGATGTATAAATTTAATTTATTATAAATTTAGAAAAAATATTACTATATCTATTTTTTTGAGAAGTTAAAGCAAATGTTTTTTTATTGCAGGCAATTTTAAAATAAGGCTATATTTAAAGGAGAAGAATATGAGAGGATTAGTTGCATCATTACACGAATTAGAAGACTTTTATAAGGGTGAAAAAGCAGGTGATGTTATTGAATTGATGAATCAAACCAATGACATTTTAAGTGATTTGCCACTTATGGAATCAAATCAAACAAATGGACACCTCACAAGAATACGCACAGGTCTTCCAGAGGTATATTGGACAAAGTTATACGAAGGCACTTTGCCTAGCAAGGGTACTTATTCGCATGTGAATGAAGCTTGCGGTATGCTTGAATCGCGCTTCTTTATTGATGAGCGTGAGTGTAATTTATACGGAGATAAAGCAAAGGCTTTTAGGCTTTCTGAAAGCATTGGTCATGCTGAAGCTATGCGTCAAGAGGTTGCTCGTACACTATTTTATGGCGACACAGCTCTTTCGCCTGAAAAATTCAATGGGCTTTCAAAGCGTTATCCTGCTAAAGACGCTCCAAATGTTATTGATGCGGGAGGTAAAACAGGCAATATGACATCTCTTTGGCTTATCAGCTGGGGTGATAGAACAGTGCATGGACTTTACCCCAAAAACACAAAAGCTGGCCTATCAAGCGAAGATTTAGGCAGACAAACCGTTTCTGATGATAAGGGCGGACGTTATGAAGCTTTAGAAGAAAAGCATATTTGGCAGGTTGGGCTTGCTGTAAGGGATTGGCGTGCGTGCGTTCGTATTGCGAATATAGAAGTAGAGAAATTGCAGCTTGGCATTGATGAAACAGGCTATGTTGACTTAAGAAAGTTTACTGTTAAGGCAAAAAATCTCATACCTGAACATTTGAGAAATAATGCTATCTGGTATTGTAACCAAGATGTGCTTACAGCTCTTGAATTGCAATCTAGCGATCCAAAGGGTGTGCACTTGACTTATGGTGACTATTTCAATTCAAGCGCAATACCAGTTTTACACGGCAGACCTATAAGGCAGTGTGATGTAATTGTTTCAAGTGAAAAAGCAATTTAGTTCTTGCTTTATTTCAAAAATTATAAAATTTATAAATAGTTAGGAGAATAATATGATTTTAGATAGTAATGCTATTCTTTGCGATGGTCTTCCTACAAGCGCAAGTTCCATAAAGGCTGTAGACACGGGCTTTATTCAAGCAGGCCGCAAGAATATTCTTTTTTATTTCAATGTAACAGAAGAACTTAAGGGCGGAACTTCTCTTCATCTTAGCCTATATGAATCTGACACTAAGGATGGAACATATACAGCAATAATAGGCTCTTCCTTTAGTTTAGATTCTAGCTCTCTTACAGCTGGTGTGAAAGTGCCGTATAAATTTCTGCCTCAGGCAACAAAGAAGCGCTGGATTAAGCTTGTTGTGACACCTACAGGCAGCTTTACTGCGGGCAGTGTGCTTTGTGCCCTTGTGAGAGAGGAAGAACAAGAATATGTTGATGGTATGTACTTTGATAAAGGCATGCTCATTGCATAAAAGATAAATATATATATGTTAGCTCATATTTTGTATGCTAATATAGATATGGGCTAACATATTTGCAGCAGATTTCACCAAGATTATTCAGCTTTTTTACATGTGAATAAGGACGATTTGGGTGAATAAGGAGAATATATGGCTATAGGGAAGGTTGAAATTTGGAATATGGCACTTGGATTTTTAGGATTAAATGCGATTTCTTCTGAAAGCGAAGCAAGCCTTGAGGCTTTAGTTTGTTCGACTTATTGGGCACTTGCTAGGCGCAGTGCCTTACGCGATTTTCCATATTCTTTTGCACAAAAAAGAATATTTCTTACAAATATACCTTTAGCAAAGGAATACGAGCAAGACTATGCTTTTGCTTATGCATTGCCTGATAATTGTTTGAAAATACATTCAATTTCAAATAAAGATAGCTCTAGTTATGCGGCTAATCACGCTTCATCTTTATTGGAGAAGCAGTATGAGATTGTGCAGATGAATGAAGACAGTCTTGCTTTGGTGTGTAATGTTCAAAACTGTCTTCTTTCCTATACTTCTGATATACAAGAGAATATTTCTTTTACAGACGATTCTTTTGTTGAAATGCTTGCGTATAAATTGGCTTCTTGTATTTGTACTCCTTTATTGAAGGATAATAGCAACAAGCTTAAGCTTATACAGCAAATTTATCAGGCAAAACTAGCGCAAGCTATTCAGAATGAAGCAAGCAGCAAGAAGAAGCTTAAAAACCAAGATAGCTGGGTAGGTATAGTAGTAAACAATTGATATTTTGAGTAAAATTTCAATGCTATAATGAGCTTGCTTCAGATACTTACGAAGCAAGCAGCAAAAAGAAGCTTAAAAACCAAGATAGCTGGGTAGGTATAGTAGTAAACAATTGATATTTTGAGTAAAATTTCAATGCTATAATGAGCTTGCTTCAGATACTTACGAAGCAAGCAGCAAAAAGAA
>CAYJHE010000055.1:2781-12967 GCA_964369675.1 uncultured Desulfovibrionaceae bacterium
TAGTAGTAAACAATTGATATTTTAATTAAAGGGCGAAACTATGAGGTATACATGGTCTAATTTCAATGGTGGGCTTGCTTCAGATCTCTTAGAAGGTCGTTATAATTTGGCAAAATATCCCACCTTAGCAAAAACAATGAAGAACTTTATTCCGCAAGTGCATGGGGCAGTAAAAAGAAGACCTGGTTTAAAATTTCTTGCTCTTGTAAGCGAAAGTGAAGTGAATGAAAATGAAGAAAATCAAACTATAAATCGAAGTGAAATACTTGTTCCCTTTGTTTTTAACACAGAACAAGATCACAACTTTGTTCTTGTTTTTGACGCGCCTGCAAATTCTTCTGTCAACAGTGAAGAAAATATGTCTTATATTCATATTTATAGTGTAGAAAATGGAAAAGTTGCCTCTATTGCTAGTCCGTATATGTCTGATATAATAAAGGAAAATAAGATAGTTCTCTCTTGTGCGCAAGTAGGCGACATAATATACCTTGCGCATGAAGATTACGCACTGCATAAACTTATGCGTTCAGGTAGTGCGCCAAATTATGAATGGAATATCGAAGAAGTGCATTTTAATTCATCGCTCAATGCTCCTCTTCAAGTGAAAGCACATTTTTATTCAGGCACAATACTAGCAGGGCAGAGTGTTGCAGCACAAAACTATGAATTGAAATATAAGGTAGTGGCAGTTGATAAAGACGGTATTTCATCAATTGCTTCACTTGCAGCAGTAAGCTTAGGAAGGTATGCAACTGACTGGATTGCAGGTGACTATGTTCAAATTTCATGGCAAGCAGTTGAAGGGGCTGTTGAATATAATATTTACAAAGAAGCAGTCGGCTATTATGGCTATATAGGAACAAGTACTTCTCTTTCTTTTAAAGACCAAAATTACGAAGCAGACACTTCTGACACACCGCAAGAAGATTATTTTCCCTTTGAAGATAATAACAACCCAAGCTTTGTTACCTTCCATCAGCAAAGAATGGTACTTGCAGGAACAAAAAAGCATGCGCAAACATTCTATATGTCAAGAGCAGGTGATTTTGAAAACTTTCGTAAATCAAGACCTTTACAAGATGATGCTCCTGTAGAATATACATTAGCTAGCAGCACTATAGACGAAATTCAATGGGCTGTTTCCTTTGGCGACCTACTTATAGGCACAGCGGGAGCGGAGTATAAGGTGAGTGGTAATAATGGCACAGGCTCACCTATTACAGCTAAGGAAGTTCTTATTTCAACGCAATCTTATTTTGGCTCAACAAAAATTCCTCCTATTATCATAGGCAATAGTGTCTTACATGCGCAAAAGTATAATGCCAAGATACGAGATCTTTATTATTCGCTTGAAAAAGACGGCTATGCGGGTAATGATTTAACTCTTTTAACACCTGATTTATTTGGTAAATATTCACTAAAGCAATGGTGTTTTCAGCAAAATCCAAATTCGACTTTGTTTTGTATACGAGAAGACGGAAAATGCTTTTCACTCACCTACCTTAAAGAGCAAGAAATTTTTGGCTGGGCAGAGCACGAAACAGAGGGGAAATTTATTTCTTTATGCACTATTTCTGGAAAACAGCATGATATTGTTGTATTTTTAATAGAAAGAATAATAGATGGAAGAAAAAAGCTTTGCCTTGAATATTTATCTTCACCATTTGACCAATATACAATGTTAGAGCAAGCCTGTTTTTTAGATTCAAGTGTGAGTTTTTCATTTGATGAAGTACAAAGCCGTGTCGCTATACCCGAGCATCTGAAAAATGCTGAAATAAAGATGCTTGTCAATGGCTCTATGAATGAAGTGTATAAAATTGAAGATGGGCATTATGTTTTTGAAAATGTGCATGTGAAAGATATAGTTCTTGGTTTGCCTTATGAAAGTCTGCTTTCAATGATGCCTATCAATGCAGACACAGAGCAAGGTTCAACACTTGGCTTGCAAAGAAGCTATTCGCAATGTCTTATAAAATTACACCGTTCTATTGGTGGTAAGTTTGGCTTTAGTGATGATTTTTCAAAGATGTATGATTTCAAGCTTTCACCGAAATTTTATAATAATGCCTATGAACTTTATTCAGGTGAATATTCTTTTAATTTTGACCATCCTCTTTCTAGCGAAGTGAACCTCTATATAGGTAAAGATGATGCCTTGCCACTTGAAATTTTGAGCTTGGTTGTTGATGTTAAATTTATGGAAAATATTTAGGGAATGCATATGCTTTATCAAGTGGAAAAAGTTGAGGCTGTTTATCATGAACTGATAGCACTTGCTATGCTTTCACATAATGAACTTAGATTAGATGAGATGTTTGGGGAAGTTGTTTTGAATAAAGAAAGTTATGAAGAACTTGAAAAACAAGAAGCTCTACTTATTGTGACAGCGCGTATAAATAAAGAATTAATTGGATACGCAGTGTATTTTATCGCACACAGTATTTTTAACAAGAAAAAACAAGCTGAAAGTCATTCATTTTATATGAAAAAAAACTATAGAAAAGGGTATAATGGTCTAAATTTGCTTTACTATGCTGAAAAAGAATTGAAGAAAAAAGATGTTGAAATTGTTTTGCAAAAAGTAAATTTAAAGTGTGATGTGTCATTAGTGTTTGAAAGAATGCAGTATAAGCAAATCGAAAAAGTATTTGCTAAGGAGTTGTAAAATGGCAACAGGAATAAGTTTAGCAGTAGCAGCAATCACAGCTGCAGCAGGTGCTGTAAGCGCCTATTCATCGGCAAAAGAGCAAGAAAGTCAAAACGAGTATCAAGAAAAACTTGCTGAAAATGAATCATTAAAAGCTAAGTACGAACAAGATATCGCCTTAAGGCAGGCAAGTGAAGAAGCAAAAGAAGGGCATGAAAATAAAATCAAAGAAAGGCTTGAAACTTCAAAAATTATAGCAAAGCAAAGAGCTCAGCAAGCTGCTTCAAATGCCTTGCTTGATACGGGCTCTTATCTTGATGTGCAGCTTGATAGTGCTGAACAAGGTGAGCAAAGGGCATTATTAAAAGAGCAAGAAGGTTATGATAAAGCATACCAATACCAATTAAAAGCGCAAGATGCTGGCTATAGTTCAAGCCAATTTGATGACAAAGCAAAGGCATTTGCGCAACAAGCAGAGCAGGCTAATCCACAAGAAAAAGTCGCTACTTCCTTGCTTGGTTCAGCTCTCAAACAAGGTTCTTCATTTAATTTCTTTTCATCATAAATAGAATAAAACACAATAAAACCACTTGAAAAAGTGGTTTTATATTAAAATAAAGGATTTATACTTAAAAATATATTATATAATAATTAACAATAAATAAAATAGTCTATCGCATACAAATTTATAACTTTACTTTTTCTTGACAATGAAGCTAGATAGAGCTAAGTTGATTATGGTAAATACAAGAAAAAAGATAATTAAAAGACTTTTACTTTTTCATGTAAATTTCATAACTTATATAATAAACTATATGGTTTTGTATGCATATTGATACCTACACTACTATTTCTAAAATATTAGCAATTTGTATATTGTTTTTCTATAATATACATGTTTTTTTCTTTTTGCGCGAAATGGCAAAAAAGACATTGCAAAACTATCTCTACGCTTTTGCTTTTTCACTCATCAATATAACATGCGTTTTTTTCTATAATCATTTTATTACTAACTATTTACTTTTATTTTACGCTACTATTTTATTGGTCACACTTGAGTGTATGGTTTTTTTAAAAATGTCTTTAAGGCAAGCGCTTTTTTGTTCATCTATATTATCACTACATATAGCCCTTACTTTCCTGCCAATTCCTATACTTCTTTCTGACATATTCGATGCCACCCCTAGACAAATGATAAGTTTAGAACAATACAGATATATATCTATGATTGTTCTTTTTCTTGTCTTGGAACTTATGTTGTGTATAGTTAGTAAGATAATAAAAAAAGAGAGTTTTTTCATTGTTTCAACGGCAAAAGTCTATTCAGAAGCTTTCATTTTTGTTTGTATTTTTATATGCACCTATATTGCAATTGACTGCACACTTCTTATCACTGACGAAGTTTACAGCGGCCAATTAACCTTGAGCTTAGTCACAAGCATTTTCACTCTTATAGCCCATTATAGTATATTGCTTTATACCATTGATTTAG
Source organism: uncultured Desulfovibrionaceae bacterium (assembly GCA_964369675.1). Taxonomy (GTDB): domain Bacteria; phylum Desulfobacterota; class Desulfovibrionia; order Desulfovibrionales; family Desulfovibrionaceae; genus CAYJAZ01. The sequence continues at coordinate 6,924 of CAYJHE010000055.1, forward strand.
TGAGCTTTGCTAAGCATAAAAGGCAAAGCGATTTAGCAGAATATGATTATAATCAAGTTCTTATTAAAAAAGACGAAATTGTAAGAAAAAATACCACTGACGACCTCACAGCTTTGTATAATAGAAAGTTTATTTATAAAAATCTAAACGAGCTTTGCATTTCTTATAAAAATCCTTTTGCTATTTTATACTTAGATGTAAATGGCTTGAAATTTGTGAACGATACATACGGGCATGAGGAAGGCGATAGATTTCTAAAAAATGTTGCAATTGCCATACGCAAAGCAATTCGTCAAGACGACCTACCTGCGCGTATTGGCGGTGATGAATTTATTATTATTTTGGATAATATTCTTGAAAGCGACATAGGGCAAGTCATCGAAAGAATTGATGCAAATATGCGCTATTTTGAGCAAGAAGAAAAGTATCCTATTTCTGCAAGTATAGGCTTTTTATACGTCACACAGGAATTGCGCTTAAAAGGCTATAAATACTTGCTTGAAAAAGTTGACGGTACAATGCGTGATAAAAAAGCAAAATTTTATAAAGATAAAGAAGATATGCAAAAACAAATGTCTATAGAGGAGGGAGTATGATATTATACTACACTTTTGCCTCTTTCATTGTTTTTAACTTTTTTGCTTTGTATTCGGCAAATTCTTTTAACGTGACTTTCAAAAATTTCTTTTTTAAATTTATTCCTATAAGCTTTTTAGACGGGCTTCTTTTCTTTTCTTACTTCTTCTTTTTTAATTATGATTATGAAATATTTGCACTTTTTTGTGTTTTTTTTGTTTATTTATTTCAATTCATGCTCTTTATTGAAGAAAAAACCAAGTATAAATATGCTGTATGTGTGTACTACACCCTTGCAACTTTGATTCCCTTTTATGCTATGCGCTTATTCTTGCTTGGTTATTTTGCCTTGCAAGAGGGTGTTTCTATACCAGATTTTCTTGAAAATCCATTTGAGAGGTCAATGCTACTCACCTGCTCATTGCTTGTTGCTTCTTTAACTAAAATCTTTTATTTCTCAAAATTTTGTGTAAAGAAAATTGCCTCTGTTATGCACGATTATAAAAATCTTGCTTTCTTGACTCGTGTTCTTGTGGCTATCTACATACATGCTTTATTTATGTCATACTATGTATTTAGAATAAATGATAAAACTACTAATCTCGACTATTTTGTTATGAAGGTTGGAGTTTGTTATATTTTTGGCTATTTTATTATGTTATTGTATGCAATTATCTTTGACTTGCTTAAAAACTATCAACAAAAACTTCAATTCATTCAAAAAACCATTCAGGATGAGCAAGTAGAAATCGAAAAGTTAAAGCAGGAATCTGTAACAGACCCAACAACAGGACTTAAAGTCAGAAGTGTTGCATTAGAAGTTATTGAAGAATACATTGAGCAAAAAGAAGCATTTTATGTCATCTTTGTTGATATGGACGGTTTAAAGTATACAAATGACGTCTATGGGCATGAAGAAGGCGATTTTTATATAAAATCTACTGCGAACTTACTTAAAGAGTTTTTCCTCAGTGATACAGTGGTTCGATTTGGTGGTGATGAGTTCTTGATTGTAGGTGAAGCTGAAGAAAATATTTCGCATATGTCAAACCAGATTGCTTTGTGCCGTGAAAAAGCTGTTTTGCTCTCAAAAGAAAATAATAAAGTTTATTCTACTTCTTTTAGCTATGGTCTTATTGAGGTTGAAGCAAATACAAAGCTCACTGTTGAAGAAATTCTTGATATTGCTGATTCTCGCATGTATGAACACAAAAAACGAATGAAAAAGACAAGGCAAGTTATTGATATTTCATTGAATAAGCTTGCTCAAACAGCTGAAAATATTGCAAATGAATCAAAGGAAGTTCAGCAAAATGTTCAAAAAACTGATAGTGCTCTTACAAAAGATGTAAGCAAGAAAGTTTTACAAGCTGATGAAATTCCAGAACATATTAAGCAGATTTTAAAAGAAAATAAAAAATCTTCGTAGTAATAGTTTTAAAAAAACTACTTTATAGCATGCACTATAATTGCAAAAAGAATAAGCGCTACGCATACTTGTATAAAAATATAAAAAATTCCCATAAGAAAAGATTCTTGCATAAGTGAGTAGGCTTCAAAAATAAGTGCAGAAAAAGTAGTGAAAGCGCCTAAAAAGCCTGTGAGACTTATAAGGCGATATATATCAGGTATTTCAAAACGGTAGGATAGAGCAAACAGCAGTGCAAAAAGAGACGCGCCAATTACATTGACAATACTTGTTCCCAAAAGATAGGGTATAGTAAAAAAACTATTGAAAAGATGCGTGAGCGCATAGCGGGCAAGCGTGCCAAGTGCGCCAAAAAGCATGAGTAATGAAAGTTGAAAAAGCGTCAAATTCATACAACTACCTCATAATCTGGCTTCAGATAAGTGAAAAGCCAATAGTCCGCTAAAATGTTTGGACTATTGGCTTATATTTTTTGTGAATACTATTAAGCTTTGCTTTCGTCTTTTCTTGCAATTCTATCTAAAAGAATTTGGATTTCTTCTTGATTTTTCTTAATTTCTTCTTGGTATTTTTTAGCTTCATTTTCTTTGTCTAGTTGCACTTTTTCAATAGCTTTCTCAGCTTTTTCAGCACGTTTTTCAAGTCCTGAAGCTTTCATTTTTGCGCTTGAACAGCGAGCTGAAAGGGAAAGTCTGTCCCAAAGTAGCATAGCTAATACTAATAATCCGCCAAAAGTAAAGCACATAAGCATGATAGCATAAAGAGGCAGTGGCATAGATTCCATTATTGGCATGAACATTAAATCAAGCTTGAGCACAACAGGATCAGCAAAAGAAGATTGGTTTTGTACAAAGAAAAGCATGACTAAGAAAAATAAGATTACCAATAACAATACTTTAAGATAACGCATGGTTACTCCTTAATAAAAAATACATCAAATATCAACAAGAAATACATAGCATAGGAATAGAAAACTCGCAAGTTTAATTCTTTGTCAAGCTAAAGTTTGTAGGGATAACTCTAGTTTGATTAGATGTATTTTTTCTTTTGCCTTCGGCGACCAAAGGGTTACTACCCTTTGGAAACCCGAATATGCGCGTTTAGGCGAGAATGTATGGCTAAAGAAGCTTATTTTATTTTTTTATTTGCGAAAAAGTTTTAAGCTTCGCTTAAATACTGTTTCGCTTTAAAAATGGGAATTTTCTTTTATAGGTAAAGTTATCTGCGAGCAAAGCTCAAGAGGCATGTTCACTTCGTTCACATGATTTTAGTTTTTAAAGGGCAAGCTTTGGAACTATAATAATTAAACTCACGAGTTTAAAACATAGTTTACTTTACCACAAATCTATAAAGGCTATCTATAAAAACTTCTCTTTTTTCTTTGTCTAAAGGGTGACACCAAGGCATTTCTTTATCGCCTCTGAACCATGTCCATTGCCTTTTTGCATAAGCTCTTGTGTTCTTATTCCACAATTCAAGCGCTTCTTCTAAAGTGTATTCATTTGTAATATATTTGCCAAGTTCTATACAGCCAATGCCTGACCACGCAGGAGCAGTCAAATCTGAGCATACTTCATAAGCCTTTTTCGCCTCATCTATAGCTCCCTGTTCAAGCATATTTTTTGTTCTTTCAATAAGATATGGATTTAGCTCATCTTTTGGGGAAAGTGGTATACCTATTCCTAGTTTATAGGAATGATAAAGAGAACTTGCTTGCGCTTCTTTATGCCATGAGCTCAAGTTCTTTGTAGTATGTTCGTAAACTTCAATAGCCCTACTTATTCTTTGTTTATCATTTTTATGAATTTTTTTTGCATATTCTTCATCAATCACTTGAAGTTTTTCATACATGTATTCAATGCCTTTTTCTTCAAGCATTAAAGCAATATTCTTACTCACAGAAGCAGGTATAGACGGTATTTGTGCTATGCCTTCAGTAAGAGCCTTAATATACATGCCTGTTCCGCCAACAATTAAAGGCACAGCATTTTCTTCATAAGCGCGTGCAATTTCTTTATGCACCAATTCAAGCCAAAGACCTACGCTACACTTTTTTTCACTTTCAAGAATGCCGTATAAAAAATGAGGTATATCTTTTTTCTCTTCTTTACTTGGTTGAGCGGTGATTAAAGGGAAATCTCTATACACTTGTCTAGAATCGGCGTTAATTATATGTGTTTTTATAGCTTTTTTCTCAAAAAATTCAGCTAGTTCAATACTAAAGCCTGTTTTACCACTGCCGGTAGGGCCAACTATACAGATAATTTTTTTCATAATGTGTTTCCAGTCACAGAAAGAGTGCTTTCTCTAGTGTATATATGTATTGTAAGTTTTATTCAAGCTTAATATACATTCAATTAAACTAACACTTTATAGAAGAGAGTTCACATGATAGGTATTTCAAAATTGTACTGCGGTCAAGTAGAGCCGTCAGACGCCCTAAGATACGGCAGAGAATCAGGCAAATTGCCTTCACACTTGCTTCAATTTTCAAAAGACAAAAAGCCTGTTGTTGTTTGGAACATGACAAAGCGTTGCAATCTCAAATGCGTTCACTGTTACGCGCATGCAATTGAAGAAAATGACGGTTCTGATCCAATTTCAACATCACAAGCAAAAGTAATGATTGATGATTTGGCAAATTTTGGCTCACCAGTTATTTTATTTTCTGGTGGCGAACCCCTTATCAGAAAAGACCTTACAGAACTTGCTCACTACGCCACTTCAAAAGGAATGCGTGCTGTTATATCAACAAATGGAACACTCATAACAAAGGAAAAAGCAAAGGAATTCAAAGAAGTTGGTTTTTCTTATGTAGGTATTTCACTTGACGGCGGTGAAGAAGTTCACGACAAATTCCGTGCTGTCAAAGGTTCATTCAGACGTGCCTTAGAAGGCGTGCAAAATGCCATGGCAGAAGGCATAAAAGTTGGTGTGCGTTTCACTATAAACAAGCAAAACTATAATGAAATTCCAACCATATTTCAGATTTTAAAGGATTATGAAATCCCACGCGCTTGTTTCTACCACTTAGTTTATGCTGGGCGCGGTTCTGAACTTGTCAAAGAAGATTTAAATCACGAGCAGACTCGTGAAGTAGTAAATCTCATCATGGACGAAACAAGGAAATTACACGATGCAGGCACACCAAAAGAAGTGCTCACTGTCGACAACCACGCTGACGGCCCATTAGTCTATTTACGTTTACTCAAAGAAGACCCAAAGCGCGCAGCAGAAGTGCTCGAACTACTCAAGTTCAATGAAGGCAACTCATCAGGACGTGGAATTGGCTGTATCTCTTGGGATGGGCAAGTGCATGCCGACCAATTCTTAAGGCATATATCATTTGGTAATGTCCTTGACAGACCTTTTTCTGAAATCTGGACTGATCCAAACATTGAATTATTACACAAATTTAAAGATAAAAGACCACACCTCAAAGGCCGCTGTCAACGCTGCCGCTTCCTCAATATATGCGCTGGTAACTTTAGGCACAGAGCAGAAGCTGTGCACGGTGATATCTGGGCTGATGACCCTGCTTGTTTCCTCACTGATGAAGAAATCAGCGGCGAAATGTTATAATTTGTTAGAGGGAGATAGATTTTTTCGAGAGGGGGAACCACATTTTTCTAAGAAAAATGAGGTTCCCCCTCTCGAGCTCTCCCCCTCCTTAAAAAGTAGTTGTGGAGTAAATTTAATCGTAAAATATAGTGTTTTGCACATGATTATTTTTAAAAAAATCGTCTTGATCGTCTTTATTTGATCTTATCTGCATGCTTTATTAGCTCATGAACAAGCAAGATTATTCTTCGTTCTTTATTGGTTGCGCTCCCCGCGCGGGGGCAAAGGAGGGTGCTAGGGTTGCACCCTCGTACCCTCTTTAATAGATAGATTTTGACTTCGCTTCGCTCTGTACAAAATCCTCGCTCACAATTTGCGTGGAAATTGCTTCACTCGCTAAAGCCTTTGTTCACTGCGTTCACTTTTAGTGCCAATTCAGCAGGGTAAGGCTCGGTGGATGCAAGGAGGGCAAGCTTAG
>CAYJHE010000056.1:0-11389 GCA_964369675.1 uncultured Desulfovibrionaceae bacterium
TAAAAAAACATGTGAACGAAGTGAACATGTATCTTGCTCTTTGTTTGTAATTTGAACTTATTATAAGTAAAATCCCTCATTTTTAAAGCGAAATAGTATTTAAGCGAAGCTTAAAACTTTTTCGCAAATAAAAAATAAATGAAATGCTTTAGCCATGCTTGTCGTTTAGCCGCGCATGTTCGGGTTTTTTTGGTCACCGAAGGTAAGAGAAAAATCGTAAATTGAGATGATGTAAACTATACTATTTTACTTGTTCTATCACTCTTGAAGCAAGAGGAATAATACTTTGGAAAAGGAAGTAAGCTGAACCTGTGAAGACAAGCAAAGGGCTTATAATAAGCGCTATTTTATGTCTTAGTGGGTTATAGCTCATGCCAAGTATGGCAAAGTTTACTGTTGCAATTGGCAAAAGTAAGAGAATCGCGCTTAATTTATTGAGCGTGAAGGGAATATAGCCAAAACGCGTGAAGGAAAGAAAAATAAAGAGTGAAATAAGCAGGCAGAGCATGAGTGTTGAGCGAAAAGCATTCTTTCCTAATTCAGTGAGTGTTGAGGAATAGTAATCTCTGCCATAGTCGTCTTTTTTTCGTGAAAAGAGTGTATTTTGTAATTGCAGTGAAAAGGCAATACTGTTTCCTGAAAATACAAGATAGAGGAAGAAAGAAATTAAAAGATATATTTTTACATTTGTAAATTGTATATAGGGTAAGAAGGTGTAGAAGAGTGCAGGCGTAAACTCATAGATATTAAGATTGGCAGGCACTTGTTCAAAAAGAAAGGTCATTGGATAGTTAGTATAAAACTGTACATAGGCGCAACCATAGGTAAACACAGCAAAAGACAAAGAAAAAATTACTGAAAGCGCACCTGAGAAAAAGGTGAATACAGATTTTTCACTTTTTACACCAAGTAACCAAAAAGTATTAAAAACAAAGGTAGCAATTGAAAAAGCAAGTGCTAAGAAGAGTTCTTTGTAATGTAAGCTGAGGATTGCAGAGGAAACAAAACTTAATACTAAGATGAGTTGTCCGCTTTGTAAGGCTCTTTTTTTGTAAATAGCTCTTTGAGTTGTTCTTGACTTATATAACACGAAAATTTGTTCTACGCAGATATAGAAAATAGAAAAAGCAAGTAGGGCAGAAAACAAAAACAATATGCTATATTGCATAAATGGATATATAGAAGAGTCAGACATAAGCATTCCTTTGCAAAAAATGAATTAATATAAAGCCTTTGGAGCTGAAATATTGAGAGTTATTCCTATGAGAACGCAGTTCACAAGCATAGCTGAACCACCGTATGAAATGAAGGGAAGTGGCATACCAACAACAGGCATAATGCCTACTACCATTCCAATATTAATAAGTATTTGTAAGAAGAAATAGAAGAATATACCAGCACAAATTAAAGAACCAAATCTGTCTTTAGAATTTTTTGCACCATTATATATAGAATAGAGGAAGAGGCAAAAAACAGTGAGTGTGAATAAAATTCCAACAAAGCCCCACTCTTCAGCTAAAACAGCAATGGCAAAGTCTGTGTGTTTTTCAGGTAAGAATTGTAATTGGTTTTGAGAGCCGTGTTGAAAGCCTTTACCAAAAAACTCGCCTGATCCTATAGCAATTTGTGATTGTATAATATTATAACCAGCACCTTGCGGGTCTTTTGTTGGGTCAAGAAAGGTCAGGATTCTTTGCTTTTGGTAATCCTTTAAATAAAGCCATGCAAAAGGCAATGTAAGCGGAACAATAATAAGTAAGACCCTGAGTACATGCCACTTTATACCGTGAAAAAGAACAATGCCGCCCAAGATAAAAAGAAGAATAAGCGAAGTTCCAAGGTCAGGCTGAATAACAACAAGGGCAAAGGGTATAAGTCCAACGAGAAGTACTTTTATTAAACGTGTCCATGAAAGTGTGTCGCCATCGTTTGCAAGAAGTTTTGCGCCTAGAATAAGTATGGCAAATTTTGCAAACTCACTTGGCTGTAAGTTCATAAAGCCAACATTGAGCCATCTTTGCGCACCACCTGCACTCACACCTATAATGGGCACAAGAATAAGTAATATAATAACAAAAGCATAGAAAGGGTAGGCAATAAAGGCGAGTTTGTGATAGTCTATAAAGCTAATCACAAGCATGCAAAGAAAACCAATACCTGCCCATAAACATTGTCTTTGTAAAAATATTTCATATTCTATTGCGCCAGAATCGCTGATAATTGCACTTGTAGAAACGGTATTCACAATTCCTATACCAATGAGCACGATCGTGAAGAATAACAAAGACCAGTTCACTCTCGATAAAAAGGTAGATGAATTTTCACTTAGGCGTGAAGAGTTTGCAGAAGAGCTTTTCAGTGTTGTGTGCAGCATAGTTTTTATTTTATTGGAAGTATGCGTTATTGATTACTTGAACTTCTGCTGTTCTGCGAAGTTCTTCAAGGTAGATAGAAAATAATATGCCACTACGCGAAGACTGGATTTGCGCTGTCATCATATCTTTTTGTAATTCCCAATTGCTTTGCGAAGCAGGAATTTCTTCTAATGGCTTGATGAGGACATAGGCATTATCAAGTAAGTAAGGGGTTTTGAGCCAATCTGAACTTGGGTTCACATCGAAAATAGCATCTGCAAGTTCTGTGTTTACGCCAAGGCTAGAAGAGCCTGCTCTGTTTATTTGCGCTTTTACAAGCTTGTTTGAAGGTATGCTTGATACGTCATTGAGCATGTTTTGCGCTATATTCTTTGCTTCTTCGTTTGCAGCTGTTTGCTTTGCTATAGCAAGTAATTGTTCTCTTACTTGTTCAAGGCTTTGCGGGCTTTGCTCAACTTTATCAGTTACTTTTGCAATGATTAAGCCTTGATTTGTAGCAAGAGCTGTTTTAGAAAATGCATTCAAATCAAGTGACTTGAGTAGCTGAATATCAGCATCTGAAAGTCCGTAAGTCATTTTTAGGTCAGCATCTGTAAGCTCGTGTTTCTTTGTTACTTCCAAGCCTTCTTTTAGTGCTGATAAAGAAGCGTCTGTTCCGCCGTGTATTTGAAGTAAAAGAGAATCTGCAGCACTTTGGATTTTTGTTTTTGCTTTTTCTAAAGCAAGTTTTGCAGAAATAACTTCTCTTTTTGCTTTTTGTTCTAATGCTTGCGCAGCAATTTTGTTTTCAACAAAGATGAGATGGTAGCCAAATTGTGAACGTACAGGTTCTGACACCTTGCCTTTTTCTAAGCTAAAAGCAGCATCTTCAAAAGGTTTTACCATTTGTCCGCGTGTGAATGTTCCTAAGCTTCCGCCGCCAGCAGCAGAACCTGGGTCATCTGAATATTCTTTTGCAAGTTCTGCAAAAGCTGTGTTCGCTTTTAATTTTTCTTGAATTTGTGCGACTTCTTCTAAAGCCTTTGCTTCTTCTTCCTGGCTTGCATTTTGTGCAAGAGAAATAAGAATGTGTGAAGCAGTGACTGATTCTGGTGTGTCGTATTTTGCTTTATTTGCAATATATTCGTTTTCAACTTCTTCGTCTGTAATTTCTGAAGGCTTAGAAAGTTTTTCAGGTGTAATTTCAATCATTTCTAAAGAAATACTTGCAGGAATAATGTAGTTTGCCTTTGACTTTTCATACAATTCTTTTAAAGTTTCTTCGCTTATTTGCACTGTTTCAATCAATGGGTCAATTTCAACCAAGTAAGCATTAAAGGCTCTTTCAGCAAGTTGATAGTCATACATTTGCTTTGCAAAGGCAGGTGAAGTGTAGCTAAAGGAAGCAAAAAATTCTCTAAACTTATCTTCAAGCATTTGTGATGCGAGATTTTCTTCAAAGGTCTTTGGAGATTGCCCCGCATTTTTTAATGTTGAAAGGTAGATTTCTTTGCTAAATTTGCCGCTTGCGTCCTTGGTGAAAGGGAAGGAAGAAATAATGTCAAAAAGTTCTTTTGGAGTGACATTGATACCTGTTCTTTCAGATTCTTCTTGTAAAAGCGTGCGCACAATTAAACTTTCCAAAACATAGTTTGCAAAGCCCATTTGTTTGAGTTGTTCTTCGTCCATTTCAGGAAATTGTTCACGAAGTTTTTCAGCTTGCTCTGAATATACTTGTACAAACTCTTGCTCGCTTATATCAATGCCATTGACCTTAGCAACAACTCCTGAAGTGGCTTGAAATGAGCCTACACCAAGAAAAACAAAGACAAGAATGATAATAGCAAAAGCACCTTTGACCCATACTGATTGGGAATTATTACGGATAAATTCTAACATGTATAAAACCTTTATTGAGAAATTTGTTGTTTGATAAAGTTTAAAAAGCCACCTGCTTTGATGATTTCCCACTCGTTTTGAGTCAAATCATTTGTAACTGTAATGCTTTGCTTATTGTCAAGTGTAAGTAATGCTGTTTTTTGCGGTGCAAAGTCTGTCAAGTCAATGCTTGCCTTAGTTGCAAAGTCAAGCTTATTGTAGTCAGCTTCATTCGTGAATAAAAGCGGAAGTATGCCAAAGTTGACAAGGTTTGCTCTGTGAATACGCGCAAAAGATTGCACTAAAACTATGCGTATGCCTAAGTGTCTTGGTGCAAGGGCAGCGTGTTCACGGCTTGAACCTTGCCCATAGTTTGAACTTGCCACAATCATACCTTGAAGGTTTTCTGCCTTTATTTTATCGCAATTATTTGCAAAATTTGCATCTACTCTTTCAAATACATGTCGTGAAATAGCTGGAATATTTGAACGAAGCGAAGTGATTTCAGCACCTGCTGGCATGATATGGTCTGTAGTGATATTTGCTTCAAGTTTGATAGCAACTTCAAGGTCAAGTTTGCTTGGAAGTGTGTCAAACTTTTCAAGAGGAGCTATGTTTGGACCGCGTACTAATTCAATTTTCTTTCTTTCTTCCAATGTCTTTGGAGGATAGATGAAGTGATGCGCAATTGAGGGCACATCTTTTGGTAAGTGCGTGAAAGAAATATCTTTATCCCATGTGCTAGGGTCGGTGAACTTACCATAAAGTGCACAAAAAGCAGCTGTGACAGGGCTAACTAAGTAGACCTGCGCGTCCTTTGTTCCAGAGCGGCCTTCAAAGTTTCTGTTGAATGTACGCACAGAAACACCTGAAGTTGTTGGTGAAGACCCCATGCCTATGCAAGGGCCGCAAGAGCATTCAAGAATGCGCACACCTGAATCTATAAGTTCTTCTAATTGCCCACTTGAAGAAAGCATGCGAAGAACTTGTCTTGAACCAGGAGAAAGATTTACGTCAGTATGTGCATCAACATGGCTATTTTTCAATATTTGAGCTACATAAGAAACATCGGCATAGGAAGAATTTGTGCAAGAACCAATACATACTTGGTCTACGTTCAGGTTTGCATTTTCCTTGGCGATTTCTGCAATGGTCTTCACCTTGTCAGGCATAGATGGGCAGGCAGCCATGGGAACAACGGCTGAGAGGTCAATTTCTCTATACTCATCATAAGTAGCATCTGCATCTGCGCTCAAAGCAATAAAGTCTTTTTCTCTGCCCATTGAGGTAAGAAAAGCTTTTGTTTCGTCATCGCTTGGAAAGATAGAGCAAGTTGCGCCAAGCTCTGCACCCATATTTGTTATGGTTGCTCTTTCAGGTACAGTTAAGGACTTCACTCCTTCACCATAATATTCGATAACCTTGCCTACGCCGCCTTTGACAGAAAGCTCTCTGAGCAAGTGGAGGATAACATCTTTTGCTTGGGCAAAACCTGTGAGTTTGTTTGTTAATTTTACGCCTACTACCTTTGGCATTGGAATAGTGTAGCCTTGTCCTGCCATTGCGAGCGCAACGGAAAGCCCACCTGCACCAATAGCAATCATGCCAATGCCGCCTGCGTGCGGAGTGTGACTGTCTGAGCCTATAAGGGTTTTGCCAGGAATGCCGAAATTTTCTACATGTAATTGATGACAAATGCCTGTGCCTGGAGGGCTGTAGATTGCATTAAACTTTGCTGCAGCAGACTGCAAAAATCTGTGATCATCAGGGTTTTTGAAGCCCATTTGTAATGTGTTGTGATCGACATAAGAAATAGAAAGTTCAGTTTTCACAGTGTCTATTTCTAATGCTTCAAATTGCAACCAAGCCATAGTGCCTGTTGCGTCTTGTGTGAGGGTTTGGTCTATTTTTATATTTAATTCTTCGCCAAGAGCATAATTTGCAATATTTTTTGAAGTGTCTAAAAGATGTGCTTCAAGGATTTTATGTGTTAAATTCATCTCTCTTCCCAATTATTATTTTTCTTCTCTTTTACATGGAATAAAGGGCTTAGTCAACTTTTTAATTCTTGCTTTTTTCGGCTTTCGAGCTTGAAAATAAAGGATAAAAAAGGAAAGTGGGTGGAGCTTCTTGCATAAAACTCTTCCAGCTTAAAAATAAATAAAATGCTTTAGCCACTCACTATAGCGTATTTTGCGCAATGTTCGGCTTTTCAAGGGGATATATCCACTTAGTAGTCGAAGGCAAAAATGTAGAGATTTGACTATACAATCAAAAACTTTCCTAACTTATTTCAAACTTCTTGTTTATAGGAATAGAAATACAAATACTTGTTCCGCCAAGTTCATTATTTTCAGCATGTATAGTGGCATTGTGTTCACTAATAATGGATTGCACAATAGCTAAACCAAGACCTGTGCCGTCTTTTTTCTTTGTGTAATAAGGTTCAAAAAGGCGTGAAAGAGATTCTGGCGAGAGTGAAATTCCATTATCGTCTATGCTGATAAGGCAAAGGTCACTATTAAAGTCAAGCCTTGTGCGCACAAGAGCTTTTTGCTTTTTGCCTTTTTCCTCAATCTTTTCTTCTAAAATTTCTGCTGCATTGAGATAAATATTGATAAGTGCTTGTCTAAAGGCAGTTTTGTCAAGCATAACAAAGGGCAGTTCTTTGTCAGACTTTTCAAAAGAATTTTCAAAAAGCCATGTAATAGAAGGATGCGAAGTTTTAAAAAGTCTTAAACTATCACTGAGTAAGAGTGCGATATTTTCATTTTTGAGTTTTGTTTCAGGTATTTGTGCAAATTCTTTGAAGTTTTTTATCATGGCTTGCATTCTGTCTACTTCATTTACAATAAGACGTGTGCATTCTGTGAAAGTGGAATTACTGTCTTGCGAATTGAATTTTCGTTCTAATCTTTCAGCAGATAAACGTATAGGTGTGAGAGGATTTTTCATTTCATGCGTGATTCTTTTTGCAATCTCTCTCCATGCGGCAAGTTTTTCTGCATGCACTAATTCAGTTAAATCTTCGATAACGGCAATAATAATGCCATCGTCTTCTTCACTTTCTTCTTGAGAATAGGGAATAAACATAGCTGTAATGAGAATTTTGACAGTGGAAGAATTAAAGGTGATGTCTAATTCTTTTTTCCACCTTTGTTCTGGGAAATTTTTGAGAGCTGTCATCATTTCAATATAGGCATTGAGCTCATTGCCTTGAAAGTATTGAACTAAATGTCTGTCTTTCCAATCGCTTATGCTCATTTCAAACATGTTTGAAGCAGCCTTGTTGATTGTGAGCACTTTGCCTTGCCCATCAAGCACAATGACGCCTGTAGCAATGTTTTCAAGCACGGTTTCAATAAAGAGATTTCTTTGTTCAAGGTTGGTATTTGCTTGTTTAATTTCTTCATTACTTGTTTTCACATGCTTGGTCATCGCGTTAAATGAGTGCACAAGTTGACTTAATTCGTCCTTACCCTTGTCTTCGAGAATAAAGTCAAGTTCGCCTTGTGCTATTCTGTCAGAACCTTTTGCTAAAGCTTCAATAGGGGCGGTTAATTCTTTTGAAAGGCGAATTGCCATAAAGATAGAAGAAAAAACCATGATAAGCCCAAGAATGGCAAGAATAAGTGAAAAGGAAAGTCTTAGAGGTTTTCTTAATGATTTGAGATAGGTATATTCTTCAAAGCCCTTGCTGATGCTTGTCAATTTTGCATAAGCTGCGCTACCTATATTTTCTGCTACAACAAGATAGTGCGAAGGCATGGAAAAAATTTGCTGTGTAGAAATGGCATAATCGTTTGTATCTAAATGAACAATTGAAGAATAAGGGGTGTTTGTGATGTCCTTCCAAGAAATAGAGTGTAAAATGTTTTCCACAATAATTTCATTATTTTCTTCTTGTGAAGTGGTGAAAACAAAACGCGCATAAGGGGCAGTTGATATGGCTTCAAGAAGAATGAGTATATTACCTGCGAGTATTTTTTCTTGAGAAAGAAGATAACTTTCAATAGTTTTTAATTTATTTTGTGCAAGCGCCCTTGGGTCAAGCTCTCTTTTGCTTGTTGACTTCTTTAAATTATTTAGTGTTGCTATAACAACATTGTCGATACGCGGACTAATTTGGCTGTCAATATAAGTGAGACGTGCTGCAAGTCTTTGTGTAGAGGCTGTGTAAAAGCTTTGCCCAACTTCTAAAGCAGAAGACATGGAATTTTCAACCGTACTTGTGAACCAATAGTCTATTCCCTTAATAACAACGCGGTTTGCTGCTAAGAACATGAGAAAGACAGGAATAAGCGAAAGCGAAACAAAGGCGAGTAAAAGCCTTGTTCGTAATTTAGAACCAAAAACCTTTCTTCTTCTTTCAGCAATGAGTTTGATAACATTTCGTGAGGCAAGATAAAAAATAACCAGCAATAAAATAGCATTGAGATTGAGAAGAGCGATAAAATGCCAAGAATCAGAAGCAAAATAAGTTGTTTGCCCCCACACGCCAAGAGAAACAATAATTATCAGCAAAACAGCAACTGCTATTTCTTTGTTTCTTATTCTTTTTTCTCTGTGTGTGATTTTTTGTTCTTCTGTTGCTTGCATCTTATTTTATCTTTAAATCAATACTATAGTTGAGGTTAGCCGCATCCCAAGACCAAAAGAAGAGCGTAGATTCAAGCCAAGGGGGCGTGGTGGCTTGTTGTAGATTTATATATATTTCAATATAATAATCTTCATCTTCTTTTAAGGGTGGTATTTGTGTGAATGTATAGCTTCTTTGCTTTAAAATAGTGGAAAGTAAATATTCTAAGTCATGCGATCTTCGTGGCGGTAGGTTTTCAAAATAAAGAATATAGTCGTTACTTAAGGCTTCATAGCGAAGCTGCCAGCCAGTAAATTCTTCATACAATTTACTATCCATGAAAAAAGAGGATTCATGAAGTGAGGTGTAAAAATTTATATTGATACTTGTGCCGCTTCTGACTTTTCTTTCAAGGCCTTCAATATCTTTGAATGAAAAAAATAATTCTAGTTCTAATGCTTCTTGGTTATATGTGTAATTTGAACTGTTTAGAATAAAATAATCCTGTGAAAAAGCCTTACTTGGGCTAAAGCAAAGAAAGCTTAACAAGAAGAGCAAAGATAAAGAGAAGTATTTTACAAAAAAACACTTTGTTGAATGATTTGAATATGATACAATTAGATTTTTCACAAAAATAGTATGCCATAAAGTAATAAAGAGTGCAAGAAAAGTTTTCTTGTACAAAAATTTGGCGTATTGCATGTTTTAAAAGCTGTGTTATTATTTAAAAGCACAGAGAAAAATACCCTCATAGGAGTAATTATGCCTTTATACGATTTTGGCTGCAATGCTTGCGGAGCAACATTTGAAGAGCTTGTTTTTGAAGAAAGTGAAAAACCACCTTGTCAAGAATGCGGCTCAGAACAAACCGAACGAAGATTGTCAGCGCCATCTCCTTTAAAGACAAATCCTTTTCCTTATAAGATAGACAATAAAAGGAAAGCAATGCCCCAGCCTTCACAAATGGCAAACCTCAACCGTTCATGCCCGAATGCCGCCTCTTGCGGTGCAACAGCAACGATTGGCGGAGGCGGATGAGCAGGAAAATAAGGTCAGTTAGACTTTTTGACTTGTTTTTTTGCATACATATGAACATGCCTTGCGAATGCTAAGGGAATTTTGTTATGTATTACTCATATTATTAATTTGGAGAAATTATGAAAATTACAAAAAAATTATCAGCCACCTTTATGGCTTCAATGATTGTTTTTACTACAGCGACACAGGCTTTTTCAGCTATGCCTGACTTTGTTGATTTGGCAAAAGAAGCAGGAAAAGCAGTTGTTAATATCAGCACAGAAACAACAATCAACACTTCAAATAGAGGAAGAGGACTTTTTCCTGATGAAATGTTTAGGTCGCTTCCAAAAGAATTTGGCGATTTATTTCGCCAGTTTGAAGACAATTTAGGACCAAGGGAAAGGAAACAATCTTCACTTGGTTCAGGCTTTATTATTTCATCAGACGGCTATATTGTTACAAATAATCACGTTGTTGAAGGCGCAGACAAGGTTTCAATCAACCTTCAAGGCAAAACCGGAAAAAGCGAATCACTTGAAGCAAAGGTCATCGGCACAGATGCAGAAACAGACCTTGCCTTACTTAAAGTAGAAACAAAGGAAAAACTCCCAACTTTGAAATTTGGAGATTCTTCTGATTCTGAAGTAGGCGAATGGGTGCTTGCCATAGGTAATCCATTTGGTCTTGGGCACACTGTGACAGCTGGTATTGTTTCAGCTAAGGGGCGCGATATTCATTCAGGTCCTTTTGATAACTTTATCCAAACAGACGCTTCTATTAACCCAGGCAATTCAGGTGGGCCGCTTATCAATATGGATGGCGAAGTTATTGGTATAAACACAGCTATCATCGCATCTGGACAAGGCATAGGTTTTGCGATTCCAAGCTCGCAAGCATCAGAAATTATTGAAGCTTTAAAGAGCGGAGAAAAGGTTTCACGCGGCTGGATTGGTGTTGGTATTAATGATATAGACGAAAATACAGCAAAGGCTTTACAGCTTAAAAACACTAATGGTGCTTTGATTGTTTCTGTTATGAAGAATGAGCCAGCTGATAAAGCAGGCATGAAAGCAGGTGATGTTGTTATTCAAGTGGGTGATAAGAGCGTTAAAAATTCATCTGAACTTCTTAAGGCCATTGCAGGGCATGCGCCAGGAACAAAGGTTGCTGTAACTGTTATTCGTGACGGAAAGGAAAGAAAGTTGAATATCACTTTAGGTGACAGAAATTCACAATCTGCTAATAATAATGCAAAGAATGTAAAACCTGAAACTGTGCTTGGTTTAACACTTCGTACATTGCAAAATGCTGAAAAGCAAAGCTTAGAAATTGAATCAGGACTTTTGGTTACTGCTCTTTCAAATGACAGTGTGGCAGCAGAATACGGTGTGAGAAGAAATGACGTCATACTTGCTGCTAACTTAGAACCTGTTACTTCTGCTGCTGATTTAGAAAAAATTATCAAAGAAGCAGAAAAGCGCGGTGCAGTGCTCTTACAAATTATGCGTAAGGGGCAAGAACTCTTTATTTCAGTTCCTCTCAAGAAATAAAATAATCG
>CAYJHE010000056.1:11489-12913 GCA_964369675.1 uncultured Desulfovibrionaceae bacterium
TAAACTTTAGAAAGTATAACGAAGACCCATGTTGAGCTCGTGTGCAGTTGGTCTTATTTTTGAAGAGTTTGCACCAAAGCTTGACTTTATTTCTTCAGGATAGATGTAGCGGTAGCCTGCATCAAGTGTGAAGTCGCCTACTAAGAGCCATGAAACACCAAAGCCTATATTGAAGGCTGTTACAGCGGATTCCTCTGATTCTTTAAATGCGCCAGCTTCTAAGACACTTTCTATGTCTGCATAACCAACACCTGCGCCTATGTATGGCGTAAATGGAGTTTGTGTGTAGAAGTCGTAATAGGCATTAACAAAATAGGTTGTCATGCCAATTTCTTGTGAAGCATCAAAGCTAGAGCCACCAAGAGACCAAGAGTTTTCAGCCTTTGTGTCTGTTCTTGTCATTGCTTCAAATTCCACACGCATAGGGAGCATTGTGAGGTATTGAAGGTCTAAACCTAGAGCTATACCGCCTGAAAAAGAAGTGGTAGTATCGCCTGAAAGACCTGAAGACGAGCTGCCTATATAGGCTTTTGCATCGTCCTTGTTTTGTATGTTCATACCAATTTTTGGCGCAACATACACACCTATTGAAGCCGCCTCAGCGTGCACAGGAGACAATAAAGCAAGTGCGAAGAGAGTAAAAATAATTTTTTTCATAAAAGTCTACCTTTTTTTTGAATATATTAACAAAGTCTTATTTATTTTTAAGAATTATGCACTAGGAAAAAAATGCATTAATTCTTGACAGAAATAAAACTTAACCTTGCCGTATTCAAAGATATGCAATTTATGTTCCAATTAATCTTACTTTATAGTTTGGCTTTAAAGGTGATCTATTTCTTCGTAATTGCGCACAAGAATTGTGCAATAGACTTCGTCTTCTTTGTGAATTTCAGTTACCTTGCCTGTGATCGACATAAACAAGCTCACTGAATCAAGTAAGTCAACTCCGGCGCCTTTTTGCAGTATGCAAAATTCTTTTCCGTCCCTGTCTAAAAGGGAAACGCCTTGAGTTTTAGAACAAGGAGCAATTTCTCCTTGCACTGTTAATACACCTAAATCATTTTCTTTTAACGCTTTTTGCGCTTCTGGCATGGCTGACATAAAGCTAAAACCTCAAAAATCAAAAAATCAATCTATAAAAGATTTGTTATTCTTTCTCTAAAAATCCTTTTTTGTCAAGTTTTTTTTACAATAAATAGCTATAAAAGTTTTTTCTATTAAAAATGTTTGATTTTCTATAGCATTGAGAATATAGTCGAAAAAATAAATGACTGGGGTGTGTTTCCAAATTCAAAGATTTTGTGAATTTTACAACGAAAATGGAGTTTTTGTGGAATGGAGTGTATCAAAATAATACATGACTGGAGCAAAAATGACATTTTTCGGCAGTAAAAACGCAAAAGAATGAATTTAGAAACACA